>NZ_JBIEIS010000086.1:0-25305 GCF_043496855.1 Nonomuraea sp. JJY05 | reverse complement strand
AGAGCCAGTGCCAACCCTGCCCGGTCCGAGCCAAGTGCACCACCTCCCGCGACGGTGCGCGCAACGTGGGCTTTCCTCCGCGAGAACTACACGAACTGCAGCTGCGCAACCGCGCGGAGCAGCGAGAACCGGACTGGCACAAGCGCTACGAGGCGCGTTCCGGCATCGAGGGCACCATCTGCGAGTTCGCCCACGGCCATGGCATGCGCCGCTGCCGTTACCGCGGGCAAGCCAAGGCCCACCTGCAACACGTGCTCACCGCCATCGCCGTCAACGTCGAACGCCTCAGCCGGCACCCTCCTGGAGAAAGCGCGCCCCCACGACCGCCGACAGCCTTCCAGGACTACCTCGACCAGCAAGGCATCCCGCGCTTGCGTTCCTGGCGAGCCGCCAGCTGACCCGACAGCGAACAAGATCCCCGACAGAGTCAAGCTGAGCGAATCACCGTGCGACGGGGGCGCCGCGACGTCTTCCCGCTCACCTGGGACGGCCGCCACCGGCCGGCCGTCCGGATCTGCCCGGTGATTCGCCTGGCGCTCCAGTGGCCGACCTGGTGATCAGCCTTGTGGCGCCGTCGCGCCGTCCCCCGGGGACTCGGTTGCTGCCGAGGGTTCACCGCTCGGTCCGGCCCCGGTCCCGGCCGGGCGGTCGTAGACTCCGACGGCCCACCTGCCCGGCGTTTCACCGAGCTTGGCCGACAGTCGTTCGCGTACTTCGGGGCGCCACAGCAGCTGTGCTGTCTCGTCACACAGTTTCGCCTTCTTCGGACAGCCCTTGACGCCTTGCGCCACCTCCTGGACCGGGGCGTCCGCCGGAAAGACCCAGACCTGTATGGACTGCGGACGCTTCAGCCAGTCCGCGGGCGCCGAAAGCTCGTCGTGATGCGAGCCTGCCGGCTCCCCGCACCGTCCGACCGCACCGCCCTTCTCACCGCCCTTGAGCTTCTCCACGGTGACCGCCCACGCCTGGGGATCGTCGCAGACCACCTTGAACCCGGTGGAGAAGCTGGTCGGAGTGAAGGACACCGTCCGGGCGGCACCCACCGTCTCGAACCGCTGGGAGTGGATCAGGGAGAGGTCGAATTGCTCGGCCCCCAACCGCACGGGAAGGTTTTCGGGCAGCTTCGGGCCGGGCTCGACCTGAGCCGAGTCCGCGGAAGGCTGGGCTGCCGTGACCCCGCCCGTCTGGGGCGCTCCGGTCAGCAGTCCGTTGCCCAGTCCGACGGCGGTCACCGCGATAACCGCCGCCGCCCCGGACGTCACCGCCCGCCGAGTACGGCGCATGCGCCGGCCCCGCCACACGATGGCGTCGAGATGAGCGGACGGTTCGCGGCCGGCCTGTTCCTGGAAATGCTCGGTCAGAAGCGTGCGCAGGTCGTTCTCGGTGTGCCTCATCGCTGGACCCCCTCCAAGTTCATGGTCTGAATGTCGGGATCGACCCGAAGCCGGGCGAGGGCCCGGCTGAGCTGGGTCTTCACCGCTCCCAGTGAGCAGCCGACGATGTCGGCGACCTGGGTGAGCGTCCGCCCCTCGAAGTAGTGCAGGACGATCACCGCACGCTGACGGGGAGAAAGCGTGCCGATCGCACTCCACAGCGCTGCTTTCTCGTCCACCTCGGCGGCCAGGTCGCGCGGATCGGCCGTCTCGGGGAGCGTCTCCGCCGGGACCTCCCCGCGCCAGAGCCTGCGCCACCACGACGCGTGGGTGTTCACGATGATCCGATAGACGTAGGGGTCGGGATTGCCCTCGATCCGACGCCAGGCAAGCCACGCCTTCGCCAGCGCGGTCTGCACCAGGTCCTCGGCCGTACCCCAGTCCCGGGTCAGGAGATATGCCATCCGGCACAGCCGTAGATGCCGGTGTGCCACGTACTCGGCGAACCCCTCGTCCATTCATCATCTCCGCTCGTTGTCTCTGGCGATGACTACTCCCTGGGAGGCGCATACGGATGACAGGCTCCCGCGACCTTCTTCGGCGCGCGACTCCGCGTCACCATCTTGACTGGTGACTAAGCAGGTGGCAGGGTTGTCACCTGTTGAGCTGGTGACACCGGCGCGAACAGGAGGACGCATGGCCGAGGTCCGCGACATCGAGGTCGTCGTCTTCGACGTCCTCGGAACACTGGTCGACGAGCCCGGCGGGCTTCGAGCGGCGATCCGCGAGGCCGTGCCCGCGTCCGGCGACGCGGCTGTCGACGAGCTGCTCACCCTGTGGCAACAGCACGTGGAGACAGAGCAGCGACGCATCGCGCAAGGGCATCGCGCGTACGCCACCACCGAGATCATCGACAGGGAGGCGGCTCGGCGGGTGGCCGCCCATGCCGGGCTCGCCGATCCGGCGGCCGTCGCCCGGCTGGCCGCGGCGGGGCAGCGCCTGCCCCCTTGGAGCGACTCGGTCGCCGGTCTCGAACGGCTCGCGCGGCGCTTCCCCGTGCTCGGCCTCTCCAACGCCGGCCGCACCGCCCTGCTGCGGCTCAACGCCCATGCCGGGCTGCGCTGGCACCAGGTCCTGTCCAGCGAAGCCGTCCTGGCCTACAAGCCGGCGCCGGAGGTGTACCAGCTCGCCATCGACGCCGCCGGATGCCCGCCGGAACGCGTGCTCATGGTGGCCGCCCACGCTTGGGACCTGCGTGGAGCCCAAGCGGGGGGCATGCGGACCGCCTACGCCCATCGACCGGTCGGAGATCCGCCGAGGAGCTCCGACGTCTTCGACTGGCGGTTCAACGGACTGGACGAGCTGGTCGCCAGGTTGACGGCGAGGTAGCCGCGGCGGCCTTCGGCGGCCGGCCGCGCGGCCTAGGCGGCCCCGATGCCGGTGGCGGCCCCGATGCCGGTCGGCGCCGATGCCGGTGGCGGAAGGTGGCGGACGGCGGCCGTCAGGGCGACAGCGCCGCGCGCACCGCCTTGACGCGTTCCTCGGTGAACACCCCGGTGTCGAGCAGGTCGAGGATCGACAGGACGCGGCCGGACGAGCCCCAGCTGCCGTCCTCGATCACCCGGAAGTTCACCCACCACGCCGGTGACGGGGCCGGCAGCCCGCAGGCCTCGGCCAGCGCCGCCAGGATGCGTTCGATGGCCTCCGCGCGAACCTCGCGCCGCCAGTCGGCATCCATCACCGCCACGTCGACGACCATCACGTCCTGCTCGGCGTCGGCGAGAAGGACGCCGCCGATCGCCATCATGTCGGGCGCGCGCTCGGCGAAATGGACCTGGAAGCCCACCCGGGCGGCCGGCGCGAGCTGCCCGACCTCCGGCACCAGGACCGCGTCGGTCAGCGTCCGGGCCAGCACGCGCCGCTGCTCGACGCTCAGCCGTCCCTGCGGCGCGGTCACCGTGATCACTGTCATTGGTCTCCTCCTGTGACGGTTGTTTCTCAAAGGGCGAAGTAGGCCCGCAGCTCCGGGGGCAGGGCCGCGGGATCCGGTTGGAAGATCTCCAGCAGGAGCCGGTCGGGGCCCTCGGCCATGGCGTAACGGGCGGTGGGTTCGTGGCGGATGCCGGTGACCGAGACGCCCATGGCGCGCAGCCGTTCCACGACGGTCTCCAGCTCGTCGGTCTGGATGCCCAGGTGGTGGACGGTGGAGCGTTCGGTGCTGCGGGGAGGCTGGTCGTAGAGGTGGATGCGGCCGGAGCCGACCGCCAGGAAGACGTTGCGGGCGCCGGCGAAGACGTCGTCGTAGACCACTCGGGCGCCGAAGCCGCCGCGCCAGAAGGCGATGGTGGCGTCGATGTCACCGGCCATCAGGTGGGCGTGGTGCAGGTTGATCATGGTGGGGGCCCGTTTCGGGTCGGGAGCGGGTCGCGGGCCAGGACGAGTTTGGTGGTACGGGCGGCATAGGCCGTGGGGGCGTCGTCCCAGTCCGCGAGCAGGGTGATGACGCGTTCGGCGGGAAAGCCGGTGCGGTGGACGAACTCCAGGAGGTCGGGGAGGGTGGCGCGGGCATGGGAGACGCCTACCCGGAGGGTGGCGTCGGTGGCGTACATGCGCATGAGAGGGACGCGGGTGCCGGTCGCCAGGTAGTAGCCCACCGCGGTGCACACGCCGCCGGGAGCCGTCGCGGTGAGCGCCCGGCGCAGGCCCGGGGCTCGTGAGGTGGCTTCGACGACGATGTCATAGGTGCCGCGGACGGGGCCGGCCAGTGGCCGGGCCTCGGCGCCGAAGGATTCGGCGATCTGGCGTCGCCCGGGGGCGTCGTCGAGGTAGTGGACGGTGTCGGCGCCGTGGGCGACGGCGAGCCCAGCGGCGTACAGACCGATGCTCTTGGCGCCGCCGCCGAGGACGAGCACCCTCGCGCCCTCGCGGCGGGCGAGCGGGGGGACGACCGTGCGCCAGGCGTCGGCGAGGTTGTCGCTGGCCGCGGCCACGCGCAGCGGCGGAACGCCGTCCGGGACGGGGACGAGCATGTGGTCGGCGTACGGGACGCGGATCCGGTCGGTGACCATGCCGCCCCACGGGCCGCTGGCGGGGCCGAAGCCGTAGGCGGCGAGAGTGCCGCGGGTGGTGGTGGCGCATTTGGAGGTGAGCCCGGCCAGGCAGCGGGGGCAGGTGCCGCACGAGACCGCCCAGGGGACGACGACTGTCTGGCCGACCAGGACCCGTCGCACGCCGGAGCCGACGGCGACGACTTCGGCGACGCATTCGTGGCCGATCGGGAAAGGCCCCAGGAAGGGGATCTTCCCGCAGATGGAGGCGACGATCGGGTCGACGAGGCCGAGCGCCATCCCCGCCTGCAGCGCTCGCGAGACCGGCCGGTGGATCGGGAGGGTGTCGCCGTCGCAGCGGCCGGCCAGGAACGGGCGGACGATGGCGTCACCCGGTTCGGCCGGTTGCGGCGCGGCGCGTTCGCGCCAGGCGAGGCGACCGCTGCGCAGGAAGACGAGTTCGTGCACGCTGTCGGGGGTCATCGCGACGCTCGCGGACCGACCGCCGTGCGGCACCTCGCCCCAGCCGAAAGCGGGCTCGCGGACCGGCCGCCGTGCGGCGCCTCGCCCGTGCCGAAGGCGGGCTCACGCACCCGTCGTGTCCTTGGCCGGCGCCTTCAGGTCCGCGTACCGGATGACCGATCCGCCCGCTCCCCAGGTGCCGTCGGCCTGCTCGTGGATGAGCACCCACACCCGCAGCGCGTCGGAGGCCGTCAGCCCGGCCGCCTCCAGGACGATCCGCGTCGCCTCCTCGACCAGCCCGCTCTTGCGCCGGTCCGACAGCGCCCCCTCCGGGACCGTGACGTCGATGCGGAAGCGCGGCAGGTCGTCCTCGACGGTCGTCTGCGCCCGCGCCGGCAGCTCGGTCAGGTAGCTCCACGCCTGGGCGCGGAAGAACGCCGTATCCGGGGCGCCCTCCCAGCGCAGCAGCGCCCGCGCGAGCTCGCGCTGGACCTCCGCCCGGCCCTGGTCGGTCAGTGCCCCGGAGGGGGCGGTGAGCTGGATCATCGGCATGAGACACCTCCTGGGAAGGACGGGTTATGACGACCGTTATAACCGCTGCTCACGGTAGGCTATAACGCACGTCATAATCAACCTGGGGTACTACATGGCACAGCGGGAACCGCGGTCACGGGAGCGGATCATCTTCGGCGCGGCCGATCTGATCCGGCGGCGCGGCCTGGCCGGGAGCACGGTCCGGGATCTGGCCGCGCACTCCGGCGCGCCTCTCGGCTCCACCTACCACTACTTCCCGCGCGGCAAGCAGCAACTGGCCGCCGAGGCGGTCCGCTTCGCCGGCGACCTGGTCACGCGGGTCCTGGAGCGGGAGCTCAAGGCCGGCCCGGCGGCCGGTCTGCGCGCGTTCCTGACCTTGTGGCGGCAGACCGTCCTCGACAGCGACTATCGCGCCGGCTGCCCCGTCCTGGCCGTCGCGGTCGAGGAGCCTCCCGCCGACGGCCCTCCCGAAGCGATCGACGCGGCCGCCGAGGTGTTCGGCGCGTGGGAACGGATGCTCGCCGCGTCGCTGCGCGACCACGGCGCCGACCAGGCCCAAGCCGCCCAGCTGGCGACCCTGATCGTGGCGGCGGCGGAAGGCACGGTGGCGATGTGCCGCGCCCGGCGCGACATCCGCCCCCTCGACGACGTCACCGCCCAACTCGAAGCACTGGTACGGCACGCGACCGGCGGCTAGACCGGCCGGGAGATCGAGGAGCGTCACTCTCGTGGCCGATCGGCCTACCGCGTGTGACGATGGTGTGTGAAATCTGGGATGCTTCGCCCCGGGATCGAGCACACGCCAGTCATTGTGGAGGCGGACGAATTGCGGCTGAACGGAGACGAAGGACTTGGCGCGCGATTCCGGGTGGAGCAGGGAGCGTCCGAGGGCAAGGGCGAGGTGCTGTTCGCCTACGACGCGGAGCTGCACCTCCCCGTCGTGCTCAAGCGCACCCATTCGGGCGAGGCCCGTGCTCTCACCAAGCTCGTCCACCCCCACATCGTCACCGTCCACGACGTCCTGACCGTTGACGACGGTCCTCGGGCCGGCACGTGGCTGGTCATGGAACGGGTGCCGAACGGCAGCCTGTCGGGCCGGAGCTTCTCCTTCCAGGAGGCGGCCCGGATCGGCGCGCAGATCGCCGACGCCCTGACGGCACTGCACCGCAAGGGGCTGATCCACTGCGACGTGAAGCCCGCCAACATCGTCATGGACGCCGAAGGGACGGCGAAACTCGCCGACTTCGACGCCGCGCGGCGGCTCGGCGGCGTGGAGACGATCTCGCCCGACCGCCCGATCTCCTACACGCCCGACTACGCCGGTCCCGAGCTCATCGGGGGCCGCCCGGATCCGGCCTCCGACGTGTTCTCGCTCGGCGCCACCGTCTACACGCTGGTCGCCGGGAATCCCCCGCGCCCCTGGGCGCACGCCGAGGGAGACCAGCGCGTCCCGGACGACGACCGGCGGATCGTGGGATGGGCGACGCACCACGGCGTCATCCAGCTGACGGCGGAGATCGGGCCGCTGCGCCCGGTGCTGACGGCGATGCTCCAGAGCGAGCCGGGCAGGCGGCCGGCCGCCGCCGCGGCTCGCGACGCGCTGCGCGACATCGCCGACCCGCCCTCGTTGTGGCGGAGGACCCGCGATGTCGCCGGACGCCGGTGGCAGGCACTCTCCGCGGGTGCCGCCGCCCTGGCGCTGGCCGCGACCGGGACGGTCTGGCTCGCCGACCGCGACGATCGTCCCACCGCTCCCCCGCCGGCCTCGACGCGCGCGACGTCCGCGACGCCCGCAGCCCCCTCGACGCCCGCGACCCCCGCGACGCCCGTGACTTCCGCGACCCCCTCGACGTCCGGCTCGCCCAGCACCGGCGAGAAGGCGAGGATCGTCGCGTCCAAAGGCCCCTCGACGACCTACGGCAGTTGCCGGAAGAACTGCGCCTTCGTCGAGTTCCGGGCCACCGGCCTCAAGCCGAACACGAAGTATGTCTTCCGGCCGTACACCGACAACTGGGGTGCGTTCAACCCCGGAGCGACGTTCACCACCGACGAGAACGGCGAGCAGCACACGGACGACCGCTTCCCGTGCGGCGCTACCGGCCAGAAGGTGTGGATCGTCGCCGAAGGGCCGGACGGGGAACGAGTCGTGTCGAACAAGTTCACCTGGGCGGCCGGATGACCCGGTCGTCAGGCAGGACCAGGTGAGCGAACCGGAGGAGGTACCGATCGGTCAGCGCGACGAGTGCGACCGGGCCGAGCCGGCGGCCCGCGACGCCGTTGCGGGAGGCGCTGGACGCCGCCGTCCGATACAACGAGGATCGTCCGGACCGCGCCCGCTTCTACGCCGTCGTCCAGGCCGAGGGCTTCGTACGCCGCATCCGCGCCGTGCTCGACGGCCTCCAGACGCACGGGCTGCTCCACGGACGATGCCACGACCACGGTCCTGAGCCACCGCCTCATCCCCGGGGAGGTCGCCGGGCGTAGCCCTGCGACGTGCGTCAGCCCTCCTGCTCGGTGGGGCGGATCAGCAGCTCGTTGACCGCGACGCGCCGGGGCCTGGTCACGATGTAGCTGATCGCGTCGGCGATGTCCTCGGCCTGCATCCGCTCCACCGAGGAGAAGCGCTGGTTGATCTGCTCCTGGATCTGCGGGCGGTTGTGGCCGGCCAGCTCGGTCTCCACCGCTCCCGGCTCGACCAGCGACACCCGGACGTGCCGGCCGGCGAACTCCTGGCGCAGCGACTCGCTGAAGGCCCCCACGCCGTGCTTGGTGAGGTTGTAGACACCGCTGCCGCTGCGCGCCACCCGCCCGGCCACCGAGCTGATGTTCACCATGTCGGCCACCTGGCGGGGGCCGTCGGCGGCGGCCCGTACCAGGTGCGGCAGCGCGGCGTGCGCGCAGTAGAGCACGCCGAGCACGTTGACGTCCACCATGCGCCGCCACTCCTCCAGCGGCGCGTCGGCGGCCGGGCCGAGCAGCATCACCCCGGCGTTGTTGACCAGGGTGTCCAGCCGGCCGAGCTCGGTCGCGGCGCGCTCCACGACCTCCTTGGCCTGCCGCTCGTCGCTGACGTCGGCCACGAGCGTCAGCGCGGTCCCGCCCTGGCCGCGGATCTTGCCGGCCAGCTCCTCCAGGCGATCGGCCCGCCTGGCCACCAGCGCGACGGCGGCTCCCTGGGCGGCCAGCGCCAGCCCGGTCGCGGCCCCGATGCCGCTCGACGCTCCCGTGATCAGCGCCACGGTGCCATTCAGCCGATCCGCCATCGAAGCCCCCCATCAGCCACGTTCGTGATTCACCTCGCAGGCTACTCCGTCGCCCGCCGTAACTGATCTCGGGGCGGCGCGCCTATCGCGGCGCCAGCGCGGCGAAGGCTTCGTCCAGGAGCTCGACGAGGTCGAGCCGGCCGTCGGACGCGGTCCAGTGGTCGACGGCGATGTTGAGGCAGTCGAGGGCGGCGGCCACCCGCACCGACAGGGCCAGCTCCGTGGGCACAGGGGCGGCCGTGCGCTCGGCGAGGGCCTGGACCAGCTCGGGCCACCAGCAGTGCTGCTTCTCCAGGTGGCGCGCACAGGGCGGGAGTGTCCCTGATGAGGCGGGTCGTCGCGAGGGTGCCGGCGCGGTCCTCGTGATAGAGCTCGATGACGGCGTCGAGCGCTCGCCGCAGCGCCGTCCAGTCGTCCTCGCCGGCGGGGCGGGCGCGCAGGGCGGCGGCGTCCGGCCAAGCAGTGGACCCCACGCCCAGCCTGCAGTGGACCCTCGACGCCGTCACCGAAGGCCCGGCTTTCGTCCGGAACGGCCGGATGGATCTCCTGGCCGCCAACCGGCTCGCGCGAGCCTTCTACGCCGACGTCTACGCCGATCCGCAGCGCCCGGCGAACATCGCCCGGTTCACCTTCCTCGACCCCAGGGCCCACCGGTTCTACCCGGACTGGGCCCCGCCGCGGACACCTGCGTCGCCATCCTCCGCACCGAGGCCGGTCGCGACCCGCACGACAAGGAACTCCACGACCTGGCCGGCGAGCTGTCGACCCGCAGCGACGAGTTCCGCAGACGGTGGGGCGCCCACGACGTGCGCCACCACGGCAGCGGCACGAAGACCTTCCACCACCACATCGTCGGCAACCTCACCCTCGCCTACGAGGGCCTGGAGATGGCCGCCGAACCCGGCCTCACCCTCACCATCTACGCCGCCGAGCCCGGCTCGCCGTCCGAAAAGGGGTTGCGCCTGCTCGCGTCGTGGGTCGCCGCGCAGGAGGCGGACTCCACGCCGCAGCCGCAACCGGCCGATTGACGCCGGCCTTCGACCGCCCAGCCGGTGCCCAAGGTGCGCAAGGTGCCGGCGGTGCCGACGGTGCGCAGGGTCAGGAGCCGGTCCGGGTGCTGACGCGCGGGCCGTTGTACTCGGCGTCGGTGACGTGTTCCAGCCAGGTGGCGCCGTCGCCTTCCCACATCGCGAGGTGGATCATGAACCGGTCCGGGGCGGCGCCGTGCCAGTGCTCCTCGCCCGGCGGCGTGTGGACGATGTCGCCGGGATGGGCCTCGATGATCTCGCCGCCGCGCGACTGGATCAGCGCGACGCCCTCGACGATGTACTGCGTCTGGCCCAGGCCGTGCGAGTGCCAGGCGGTACGGGCACCGGGCGCGAACCTGACCACGTTCGCCCGCGCGCGGGAGGGGTCCTCGCCCCGTTGGATCACGTCGGCCCAGGCGTCGCCGGTGAACCACTCGGCGGGCAGCTTGGTGGTCGGCGGCTGCTTCAAGATCTTCATGGATGTCTCCTCCGCGGCCGGTCGGCCGGCCTGGTGAACGAGTGAGGCTTGGGACGGGGCCGGGCGCGTACGCCCCAACGGCGAACGCGCCCCGGCAGCGGCCCATTGCCCATGAAACGCCTGGTCAGGCGGGTGTGACAGGCTCTGGTGTTCCACGTACCCGCAGACCACCCCTGGCCGCGGCCGGTTCGCTCGATGCGGCCGTCAAGAATTCGTGACCTTGCGCAGCCCTTCCAGCGCGTCCGGATCGCTCAGCGCCGATCCCACGGCCACTCCCCTGCAGCCCGCGGCCAGGAAGGCGGCCGCGTTGCCCGCGTCCACGCCCCCGGTCGCGACGAAACGGACACCCGGGAACGGCGCGAGCTGCGCCTTGATCCAGTCGGGCCCGAGTTGCGCGGCGGGGAACGCCTTCAGCCAGGTGAAGCCGTGCGCCAGGGCGGCGGCGATCTCCGTGGACGTGGCCACGCCCGGCAGGTGCGGCAGCCCGAGCCGCAGCGACTCCGCCACGACCTCGGGATGGAGTCCTGGCGCGACGGTGAAGGCGGCGCCCAGGTCGCTGACGGCGGTCAGCTGCTCGGCCGTGGTCACCGTGCCCGCTCCGACGCTCTTGCCGTTGGCCCGGGCGGCGTCCAGCGCCGCGCGCAGGGACGGCAGCGCGTCGGGCGCCTGCACGGGCACCTCGATGAGCTCGACGCCGAACGCCCAGGCGTGCTCGCACATGGCCACGGTGGCCACGGGGTCGAGGTTGCGGAAGATGCCCAGGATCGGGCATCTGCCGAGATTAGTGTCGAAGAAGTCAGCGGCGTCCATAGCGGTCTCCTCCCCAGCCCAGACTCTTGGAGATCTCGTGGGCCGCGTCACGCAGGTCGTCGACGTACGCGCGCAGCTCTTCCAGCGGTACGACCGCTCGCAGAGCGGTGATCGAGATGCCGTGCGTGACCTTGCCCCGGGCGTCGAAGACCGGGAGCGCCACGCAGTTGATGTAGTCCTCGTGCTCGCCGTCGTCCTCGGCCCAGCCGCGTTCCCTGGTCAGGGCGAGCTCGGCCGCGAGCGCCTCGGCGGTGGTGATCGTCGTCGGGGTGAAGCGGGTGAACGTGGTGTGCTCCATGACCCGTGCCCAGGTCTCGGCGTCCTGGTAGGCGAGGATGACCTTGGCGACGGCGGCGGTGTGCGGCCGGGCGGGCAGCCCGATGCGGGAGCCCATGGACACGGTGCCCCGGCCGTCGACCTTGTCCACGTAGATGACCTGGTCCCCGACCAGCTCTCCCAGGTGGACCGTCTGGCCGTAGCGCTCGCTCAGGCCGTGCAGGATCGGGTGCGCGAGCGAGCGGGCCTCGACCTGGTCGAGCGCGAGCTGGCCGAGCGCGATGAGCTGGAAGCCCATGCCGTACATGCCGCCGGGGACGCGCCGTACGAAACCGCCCTCCTCCAGCGTCTGCAGCAGGCGCAGCGCGGTGGACTTGTGCACGGCGAGGTGCTCGGCGATCTCGCCGAGCGTGCGGTGACGTACGGAGACGAACCCGACGATGTCAATGGCCCGTGCGACGGTCTGCGACATGCTGGTGTGCTCCTTGTCCGAGCAACGAGACGATCTCGCCGGCGGGAGGAAGGTCGGCCAGGTCGGCCGGGGACATCAGGACGCGGGAGGCCGCGTAGTGTCCCAGCCGCAGGCGGGTGAGCTCGTCCCGGCCGTCGAGGAACCCGCTCAGCCAGCCCGCCGCGAAGGCGTCGCCCGCGCCGACGGCGTCGAGCACCTCGACCGGCGTCGACGGCGCGCGATGCACGCCCTCCGGGGTGAAGGCGACCGCCTCGATCGCGGCGTCCTTGACGATCAGGTACGGGGGCCGATCGACGAGCCGGCGCACGCTCTCGGCGTCGGAGGTGCCCCACAGCGCCGCCGCCTCGTCGCGCCCGACGAAGACGATGTCGGCGCGCTGGGCGAGCTCCAGGAGCACGGCCGGGGCGTCGGCGTCCTTCCACAGGCTCGGCCGGTGGTTGACGTCGAAGCTGACCGCGGCCGGTCCGAGCGGCCGGTCGAACACGATGTGCCTGGTCAGCTCCAGGCACTGCGGGGAGATGGCCGCGGTGATGCCGGAGATGTGCGTGACCCTCGACGGCCGGGCGGCCCAGCCCGCGACCTCGGCCACGGTCATCGCCGAGGCGGCCGAGCCGCGCCGGTAGTAGTAGACGCGGGTGCCCGAGGCGGTCGGGTCCTTGAAGTACACGGCGGTGGGCCGCTCGTCGTCGCGGCGGACCAGATCGACGTCCACGCCGTGGCCGCGCAGCGCGTCCAGGACGAGGTCGCCGAGGGGGTCGCGGCCGACGGCGCTCGCCCAGGCCGTGGCGTGGCCGAGCCGGGCCAGCAGCGCGGCGACGTTCGACTCCGCGCCGCCGGGGCGCAGGATGAACGCGCTGTCCGCGTCGAGCCGGCCGCCTGCCGTCGGGGTGACCATCACCATGGTCTCGCCGATCGCGAGCACGTCCGCGGGTCTCATCGGCTCACTTCCTTCATTGCAAATATCGCAACGCCTATGCTGCATTTGCAATATATCGGATGAGCCCGCCGACACCGGCGGCCGGGATCACCCGTCAGACGTCTCCTGGCGAGGACACGCTGACCGCCTGGAGGTAGCCCCGGTAGGTGTCGAGCAGCGGGTCGCCGGTCTCGGCCATCCACGCGAGCAGGCCCTGCCGCGCCGCCTCGAGGTCCTTCCGGCGATCGGGGTCGCCGGCCAGGTCGGCCAGCGCATGCGGGTCGCCGTGCAGGTCGTAGAGCTCCTCGGGCGCCCGGTGCCGGTAGAAACGGGCCCGCTCGGCGAGCCGTTCGTCGCCCGAGGCGGCGGCGAGCAGCGCCGGCCAGGTGCGCCCCGTCATGTTCTCGGCCCGGTATTCCCGGGTGCCGTCGGACCACTCGTTCCAGATGTAGCCGAAGCGGTCGTCCTGCCGGCACCGCATCTCGTACCGGCCCTTGGCCGCCGTCTCGTGGAACACCGTGAACACCGCGTCCCGGCCGTCCTGGGGCTCACCGCGCAGCAGGGGGAGCATGCTCCGCCCGTCCAGTCCGGCCGGTCCTTGCAGGCCCGCCGCCGCGCAGAACGTGGGGAACAGGTCGATCATCGACACGAACGCGCTGTTCTCGCGCCTGCCCGGGCGGGTCACCCCGGGCCAGCGGACGATCAGCGGCGTCCGGCTGCTCTGCAGGTAGCAATTCGCCTTGGCGAAGGGCACGGCGATCCCGTTGTCCGACAGGAACACCACCAGGGTGTCCCCGGCGGCGCCCGCCTCGTCCAGCGCGCGCAGCACCTCGGCGACCACGTCGTCGCAGCGGCGGGACGAGCTCAGGTACTCGCGGTACTCCCGCGCCACCTCCGGCAGGTCGGGGAGGAAACCGGGCACGCCTCCGACGTCGTCCGCCGGCCCGAAGACCTTCGACGGGGCCGGGTAGGAGGCCCGGGCCTCGGCCGGGAACCGGTCCAGCTCGTCCTGGCTGCCGGAGTACGGGCGATGCGGATCGTGCGCGTTGGCCATGAGGAACCAGGGCCGGCCCCGCGCGGCCGCCTCCTCCATGAACCGCCGAGCCGCCTCGCCGTAGGCGCGCGGATCCCGTCCCATCCCCAGGTCGCGCATGCCGCGCGCGTGGTCCCAGCCGAACGCCTCCACCGGCTGCAGATGCTCCACCTTGCCGAGGATGCCCGACAGGTACCCGGCCTCGCGCAGGACCCCGGTGAGGACCGGCACGCCGTCGGCGATCGGCTCGAAGCCCTGGGCGCCGTTGCGATGCGGCCAGCGACCGGTCATGATCGCGGAGCGGCTGGGCTGGCACACCGCGATGGCCACGTGCGCGCGCCCGAAGGTCATCCCCTCGGCGGCGAGCCGGTCCAGGGCGGGCGTCACCTCCGCCGGGCCGCCGAAGCAGCCCGGGGTGTCGCCGCCCATGTCGTCCGCGGTGATCAGCAGGATGTTCGGTGGCATGCGGCCTCCTCAGCGGCCGGCGGCCACTCGGCGTTCCCACGCGGCGTGCCGCTCGGGCGTCCAGGCTGCCTCCGCGGCGTGCCAGGAGACCGGCGTGGCGCCGGTGGCGGTGGACAGCCGCTCCGCGAGGTCGTCGGCGAGGTGGGCGCGGCCGGTGGCGCGCAGGTGCTCCATGTAGCGGACGGGGTCGTTGTAGTAGGTCGGCCCGGCCTGCAGCGTCGTCTGCATGGGGTCGGGCAGCGCGCCCGGCCGGCCCGCGTAGGCGTGCCACCATTCCGAGAGGTGCGTACGCATCTGCGCCGCCAGCTCCGGCTCCTTCTCGATCAGATCGGTGGTGAGGTGCGGATCGGCGGTGACGTCGAAGAGCTGCTCCCACTCGGCGCGGAAGCTGCCCGGATGGTAGGTCCGCATGTAGAGGTGGTCGCGGGTGCGGACCGACCGCTGGTAGGTGTGGGCCCCGTGACCGAGCACCAGGTACGGGCGCGACGGGATTGCGCGGCCGCGTACCGCGTCGGCGAACGAGGCGCCCTGCCACCCGCCCGGGATCGGGACGTCCAGCAGGTCGCACAGCGTCGGGGCGAGGTCGATGTTGTACAGCAGGGCCTCGCAGCGGCGCGCGTCCTCGGGCAGGTCGTCGGTGACGCCGGGCCAGTAGACGACCAGCGGCACCCGGTGGACCGGCTCGTTGGCGTGCCCGTGCTCGGCGTAGGAGCCGTTCTCGCCGAAGGACTCCCCGTGATCGGCGCTCACGATGATCGCGGTCTCTTCGGCGATGCCGAGCTCCTCCAGCGTGGCCAGCAGCTCGCCGAACAGGCTGTCCCAGTACATGATCGTGCCGTCGAACCCGTTGATGAGGTGCTCGAAGTCGGCGCGGGTGCGGATGGCCTCCGGCATGTTGTGCGGGACCGGCGAGCTACGCGGCAGGACGAAGTAGTGCAGGTCGAGGGCGCTGCGCGGCCCGTAGACCTCCGCGTGGCCGTCGATGGCCTCCTGGTCCGGCCAGGCCGGGGGCGGCCCGGAGGCGGCCGCCTGCTCCGTCCACCCCGGCTCGGTCAGGTACGGCGTGTGCGGCTCCCAGTAGGTCAGGTGCAGGTACCAGTCGTCCTCGTGCGCGTGGCGGCGGATCCAGTCCAGCCCGACCCGGTTGATGTCGCGCCCGTCCTCGTCGTTGAGCTCGTTGCCGGCCCGGATCGACTCGCGGAAGTTGCCCAGGAAGTGGTAGGCGCGGTGCCGCTCGGCGAACATCGACACGGCGGCCGTGTAGTAGCCGTGCGCGCCCAGCCGCTGGCCGAGCAGCGGCCGGTCCGGATGGGGGCCGTGGCCCGGGTCGAGGCGGAACCTGGCGGCCTCGCCGAAGTGCCCGACGACGCCGTTCGTGATGCCGAACTGCCCGCTGGTCAGCGCGGTGCGCGAGGGCAGGCAGGGCGAGTCGGAGCAGTAGTAACGCTCGAACACCACGCCCTTGTCGGCCAGTGCCTGCAGGTTCGGCGTGGTCGGCCGCCGGTAGCCGTAGGGCTGCGTGTGGTCGGCCCGGAGCGTGTCGACGTCGATGTAGATGACGCGCATGGAAACCCTTCGTGTGTCGGTCAGCCGGGATCGCGGGCGCAGCGGAAGCCGGTGTTGCCTCCGGAGCTGTCCGGCGTGTTGTGCGAGCGGGCGGCGACCCGGTAGCGGTTGCAGTAGGAGGCGTGACAGAGGTAGGAGCCGCCGCGCGTCACCCGGTCGGTGCCCGAGGGCGGGCCGGCCGGGTTCCGCGCCGCCCGCGCGGAGTGGTCGGTGCCCCACCAGTCGGCGCACCACTCCCAGACGTTGCCCGCCATGTTGTGCAGGCCGAAGTCGTTGGGCGGGAACGCGTGCGCCGGCGCGGTCCCCGCGTGGCCGTCCTCGGCCGTGTTCGTGACCGGGAAGCGGCCCTGCCAGATGTTGGCCATGTGCCGGCCCTCGGGGGTGAGCTCGTCGCCCCAGGGGTAGCGACGCTGGTCGTGGCCGCCTCGGGCGGCGTACTCCCACTCCGCCTCGGTCGGCAGCCGCTTGCCGGCCCAGCGGGCGTAGGCGTCGGCGTCGTGCCAGGAGACGTGGACGACCGGATGGTCGCCGCGGTCGTCCAGGCCGCTC
The DNA here is from genome assembly GCF_043496855.1 of Nonomuraea sp. JJY05. Taxonomy (NCBI): domain Bacteria; kingdom Bacillati; phylum Actinomycetota; class Actinomycetes; order Streptosporangiales; family Streptosporangiaceae; genus Nonomuraea; species Nonomuraea sp. JJY05. The sequence continues at coordinate 9,033 of NZ_JBIEIS010000086.1, read as the reverse complement.
CCCGGCCCTTCGGGATGGCGCCAGTCCGCTCCCCGGACGGCCGCCCACCACGGGGTGACCTCGGGCCGCGGCGAGATCCGGCGCAGCTCCCGGTTCAGGAAGCGGACGAACACGTAGGACCAGCCGATCCGTTCGGCCTCCGTGACGTAGCCCGTCTCGGCCACGAATCCCGAAAAATCATCATTCGTCACTGCGCAGCGGTCGATGAGGAACGGCGAGAGCTCCACCGTACGGACCGGGCCCTCACCGTCGGAGGGGAAGCCCTCCGCGTCGTCGCTGCCCATCCGGAAGCGCCCGCCGGGAAGCGGCGCCATCCCGGCGTCGGATCCACGCCCCGCCCGCAGGGGCCGTCCCGCCGCCGTCGACGCGCCGGACGGCGGGCGGCCTGGGGTGCAGCAGCCGCTCATCCCACAGCCCTCACGGCGACCGGCGTCGCAGGCAGGACTCGGAGGGTTGGACGGCTTGGTACGCCTGTGCGCATGGTGGAACTCCTCGTGAAGCCGGGGACGACGCCGCCTGCGCTCACGTCGTGCCGACTGACGGCACCGGTCCGCGCGGGACCGGCGCCTGGGGTGTCTCGGGAAGGTCAGGCCTTCGTGCCCGGGATCGCTTCGAGACGCAGCAGGCTCGTCTCGAAGAGAGCGCACATGTCGGTCGCGGGATCGCGCAGCCACTGCAGCTGCAGGCCGTTCATCAGGGAGACCAGCTCGGCGGCCGTGGCGGCCGGATCGAGGGACGGGGACATCCGCCCCTTCTCCTGGTCGGCGATGATCAGCCGGGCGATCCGGTCCCGGACCCGCTGGTTGCGCTGGTAGAAGAAGCCGTGGGCCGGGTGCGCCGGGTTGAGGCTCTCGGCCGCCTGGACGGTGAACAGCCGGACGAGGCCGGGCTGGGTCTCGTTGCGGCGGCAGAACGCCATCAGCCATTGCCTGGTGGTGACCTCAACCCCCTGGAACCGGGCTTCGACGTGCTGCTCGTCCTGGAGGTCGCGCTGCTGGAGCACCGCGAGGATGAGGGATTCCTTGCTGTCGAAGTGATGCAGCAGGCCCGGCTGGGAGACCCCGACCTTCTGGGCCACTTCGGCCAGGCTCGTGCCCCGGAAGCCCGCGACGGCGAACGCGTCCGCGGCGACGGCGAGGATCTGCTCCCGTCGCGCGGCGGCCGGGCGGCGAATCCGGCCACTCTCCGTTCGTGCCATGCGTGCCTCCCCTTTCGCGCCTTCGGTCGTAACTTACCGAGTACTCGGTAGGCAAGAAAGTCCTACCTGTGAGTAACTTGCTCCAGCAGCGCGTCGCTGAGCTCGGCGAGCGTCGCCCGGGGCAGCAGCCCGACGGCGGTGGCCGCGATCTCCACGAGGCTGAGCGTTCCGGCCATGGCCGGCAGCAGGCCGGGGATCCGCTCCTCGACGATCGCTCGCGCGGCCGGGTCGGCCAGCAGGTCCCGTAGCGGCGTGTGCACGCTCAGCGGCCCGTCCGGATAGTCCGCGCGCCGCACCGGCTCCCGCGCCGCCACGACCTGGGCCCACTGCCGCCGCACCTGCAGATGGTCCTCACCGGGCTCGCCGTGCGCGGGCAGGCCGAGCCGCTCGTACTGCTCGGCGGGCGCGCCGGTGTCCCGCAGCAGTCCGACCAGGAGGCGGATCATCCGGGCCTCCAGCGCGTCGTCGATCAGCGGGCGCTCTTGCCCCGGGTCCTCCTGGAGGTCGAACAGCAGGGTGCCGAACGCGTGCGGGTTGGACATGGCCTGGCCGCGGGTCCGCAGCACCGGCACGCCCTTGGTGAACGCGAACGGCGCCACCAGTTCGGCGTCGCGCAGTTCCTCGGGGCGGAAGCGGGCCACCATGTGCGTGGGCATCAGCGTGTACTCGAACAGCGGGCCGTTGGACGCGTCCTTGGGCGCGCGCATGTAGACGTACCGGCCGTCGGTGACGCTCACGTGGCCGCCGAAAGCGCCGAAGAGCGCCGCCTGGCGCACGGGCCGGCCCGACGCGACCGTCTCCCGCAGCGGCCTGCCCTGCATGTCGGGAGGGCACGGGAGCCCGAACCACTCGAGCAGCGTCGGCCCGAAGTCGATCGTCTGCACCAGGGCCGGACGGCGCTCGCCCGCCGCGTCCGCGCGCGGGTCCCAGACGAACAGCGGCGTGTGGATGGTCTCGTCGTACCACGGCGGCACGTTCTTGCCCCACCATCCGTGCTCCCCCAGCAGGAAGCCGTGGTCGGTCACGACCATCAGCAGGGTGTCCCGCCACAGGTCGAGCTCGTCCATCCGGTCGAGCACCCGGCCCAGCGAGCGGTCGCACATCGACAGCAGCGCCGCGTACCGGTTGCGGACGTGCTCGACCTGCTCGGGGGTCTCCAGCACCTGCGCGTAGTCCGGCCAGTCCAGGTGCGGGCCGTCGTAGTCCTCGGGGTAGAGGTCGTGGTAGCGCGGGTAGCTGAAGAACGGCTCGTGCGGGTCGAAGGTCTCGATCTGCAGCAGCCAGCCGTCCTCGGCGTGGTTGGTGTCCAGGAAGTGCAGACCCGCGTCGAAGGTCAGGGTCTGGGGGTGGTCGGCCTCGTCGGCGAGGTAGCGCCGGTTCACCCAGTCCTGGCGATAGGCGGGCCTTCGCACGCGTTTGAGGTCTTCCGGCATCTCCGGCTCGGCGACCTGGCCCTTCCAGAAGTCCCCTTCCTGCCCGCGGAAGAACTCGTAGGTGCGGAATCTGTTGTGGTAGGTCGCGCCGCCGTCCTCCCAGTAATGCAGGTGGTCGGTGGCCAGGTGCGTGTGCACGCCCGCCTCGGTGAGCAGTTGCGGGACCGAGTCGTCGAACGGCTCCAGCGGCCCCCACCCGCGGTGCAGGAAGTTGTAGCGCCCGGTGTGCATCTCCCGGCGCGCCGGCATGCAGGGCATGCTGCCCGCGTAGCAGTTGTCGAAGACGGTCGCGCGCTCGGCGAGCCGCGCGAAATTCGGGGCGTGTACGTCGTGCGCCCCATAGGGAGGCAGGTGGCGGCGGTTGAGGCTGTCGAACATGACGACGATGGCCTTCACGGGCATCCCTTCCCTTACCTACCGAGTATTAGGTAGGTAACGTCGAGGACATCCAACAGCCGGACCGCCGGCATGGCAACCCCGGCCCGAGGCCCGGGCCGGGGTGCGGGGTCCTACTTGAGGCTGTCCGGGACGCCGGACTTGTCGCCGAGGCCGACGAGGTAGTCCGCGTACTCCTTCACGTTGTCCTTCTTGACGAGCTTGCCCTGCAGCGTCTCGTCGGCCTGCACCTGCTTGCCGCCAAGCACGTCGGAGGCCAGCGAGACCACCTTCTGCCCGAGCGCGAACGGCGACTCGGCGTTCGTGGCGTACATCTCGCCCGCCGCGACGGCGGCCAGCGCGTCGGCGATGCCGTCGTTGCCGACGACCTTGACCTTGCCCACCAGGTTGCGGGCCTTGAGCGCGGACAGCACGCCCATCGCCATCTCGTCGTTGGCCGCGTACACGCCGTCGATGTCGGGGTTGGCCTGCAGCACGTTCGTCATCACGTTCAGGGCCTTGGCCCGGTCGAAGTCGGCCGCCTGCGTGGCGACGACCTTGATGTCCTTGTGCGTGGCGATCTGCTGCTGGAAGCCCTTGCTGCGGTCCTGGGCGACGTTGGTGCCGAGGATGCCCTGGATCTCGACGACCTTGCCCTTGCCGCCGACGGCCTCGGCCAGCGCGTCGGCCGCGTTCTTGCCGGCCTGGACGGCGTCGTAGCCGACGAACGTGGCCAGCTTGCCGCCGGACGGCTTGCGGTCGAAGGCCATCACGGGGATGCTCGCCGAGTTCGCCTGGGTGACGGAGCTGCTGGCCGACTGGCTGCCCACCGGGTCGAGGATGAGGATCCCGGTCTGCTTGGAGATGGCGGTCGTCGCCTGGTTGAGGAAGGTGGCGTCGGAGTTGTCGGCGTTCTGCACGTTCAGGGCGATGCCGCTCTTGGCGGCCTGGGCCTCGGCGCCGTCCTTCACGCTGATGAAGAACGGGTTGCCGAGCGTGCTCATGATGATCGTGGCGTCCTTCTTGCCGGACGCCTGGGCGGCGCCCGTGGTCGCCTCCTCGCCGCCTCGGCTGCAGGCGGTCAGGGAGACGGCGGCCAGGGCCGCGACGGCGATGAGCTTGCGGGGAGTGCGCATGGATCTTTCCTTCAGATGTGCTGGGCGAGTTCTGGGGTACGGACGGGGGATTCGGTCCTGCGCGGCACGAGCCTGCGCAGGATGTCGACGTTGCGGTCGAGGAAGACGGCCAGGAGGATGACCAGGCCCTTCACCACGTCCTGCAGGAACGGGGAGACGTCGAGCAGGTTCATCCCGTTGTCGATGACGCCGAGCACGAGCGCCCCGACGAGGGTTCCGAGCAGGGTGCCGCGGCCGCCGGCCAGGCTGGTGCCGCCGATGATGACGGCCGCGATCGCGTCCAGCTCCAGGCCGGCGCCGGCGGTCGGCTGGGCCGTGGACAGCCGGGCGGTGATGATGAACCCCGCCAGGGACGCCAGCACGCCGCTGATGACGAAAGCGAGGATCTTGACGCGGTGCACCCTGATGCCGGACAGCCGCGCGGCCTCGACGTTGTCGCCGGTGGCGTAGACGTAGCGGCCGAAGCGGGTGCGCGCCAGGACGTACCCGAAGATCCCGAACGCCAAGAGCATGATCCACACCGGCACCGGCACGCCCGCGAACCTCGCCTGCCCGATCCCCTGGAAGTCGTAGTCCGTCACGGGGATCGGGTTGCCCGAGGTGATGTGCAGGGTGAGCCCCGCGAACACCGACATCGTGGCCAGCGTCGCGATGAACGACGGCATCCTGGTCCTGGTCACGAGCAGGCCGTTGACCAGCCCGATGGCCGCGCCGGTCGCCAGGCCCGCGGCGAGGGCGGGGATCAGCCCGTACGTGCCGAGCGTCAGGGCGGTGACGACGGCGGAGAAGCCGAGCGCCGAGCCCACGGACAGGTCGATCTCGGAAAGGATGATCACATAGGTCTGCCCGGCCGCGAGCAGCGCGGCCACGGAGGTCGCGAGCGCGACGTTGAGCAGGTTCGTCGGGGTGAGGAAGACCGGCGAGGCCACCGAGAGGACGATCCCTACCAGGAGGAGCATCCACACCGCGCGCAGCCGGCCCGCGACGGTCTTGAGCTTCGAGGTCATGCGGCACCTACCAGTGCGTGCTTGAGGATGGACTGCTCGTCGAGGTCGTCGCCGGTCAGCTCGGCGACGAGCCGTCCCTCGCGCATCACGACCACGCGGTCGGACATGGCGACGAGTTCCGGCAGGTCGGAGCTCACGAGCAGGACGGCGACGCCGTCCGCGGTGAGCTGGTTGATGATCCTGTAGATCTCGGTCTTGGCCCCGACGTCCACGCCGCGGGTCGGCTCGTCCATGAGCAGCACCCGCGGCCGGGTCATCACCCACTTGGCGAACAGGGCCTTCTGCTGGTTGCCGCCGGACAGCGAGCTGACCGCGATGGACGGGGAGGCGGCGCGCACCCGCAGCTCCGAGATGACCGCGCCGGTGGCCGCGCGCTCCTTGCCGCGCCGTACGACCCCGCTGCCGGAGCTGAACTCGCGCAGCGAGGCCAGCGACACGTTCGCCTCGACCGACTGGCCCATGCACAGGCCCTCCGCCTGCCGGTCGGGCGACAGGTAGGCGATCCGGCTGCCGATCGCGTCCTGGACGCTCGCGACGCGTACGCCGGAGCCGTCCACGAGCACGGACCCGCCGGTCAGCGGCTGCAGGCCGAACAGCGCGCGCAGCAGGTCGCTGCGCCCGCAGCCGACCACGCCGCCGATGCCGACCACCTCGCCGGCCCTGACCCGCAGATCGATGTCGTGGAAGCGGGCGCCGGCCCCGCCGCGCACCTCCAGCACGACCTCGTCCCGGGCGTTGCGCTCCTTGGGGTAGAAGTCGTCCACGGCGTCGCCGACCATGGCGGTGACGACCTCGGCCGGGGTGAGCCGCTCGGTGGGGGCGTCGAGCGTGACCCGGCCGTCGCGCAGCACGACGACGCGGTCCGACAGGGCGAAGACCTCGTCCAGCCGGTGGCTGATGTAGATCACCGAGACGCCGGCCTCGCGCAGCCGGTTCACCTGGGCGAAGAGCTGCTCGGACTCCTGCTCGTCGAGCGCCGCGGTCGGCTCGTCGAGGATGATCAGCCGCAGCTCGTGCGTCATGGCCTTGGCGATCTCGAGCATCTGCCGCTCGGCCACGCTCAGCTCGCTGACCTGGCGATGCACGTCGATCTCCATGCCCAGGCGGCGCAGCGCCTGCCTGGCCTCGGCGGCCATGCGCTGCTTGGAGACGAACAGGCGGCCGAAGACGCGCTCGCGGTCCAGCACGTACATGTTCTCGGCCACGCTGAGGTGCGGGAACAGGTTCTGCTGGAACTCCTGGTAGATGACCTCGATGCCCTGCGCCATCGCGGCCTGCGGGTCCTTGAACACCGTCGCGGTCCCGTCGATCAGCAGCCGCCCCGAGTCGGGCTGGTGCGCGCCGGAGATCACCCGGGTGAGCGTGGACTTGCCCGCCCCGTTCTCCCCGACGAGCGCCACGACCTCGCCGGGACCGACGTCGAAGCTGACGCCGCGCAGGACGCTGTTGTCGCCGAAGGACTTGCGCACATCGGCCAGCTGGAGATGCATGCCAGGCTCCCGATCAGTACACGACGCCCGCGGTGAGCAGGACGTTGGCGTAGGGGGTGAACTCGCCGGAGCGCACGGCCGCCCTGGCCCCGGCGGTGGCCCGCTTGAACTCGGTGTGCGGCAGGAACTCCAGCCTCAGGCCGAGCCGGTCGAACCGCTCCTCGATCGCGGCCAGCATGTCCGGGCTGTGCTGCTTGATCTCCTCCGACAGCAGCACGCCCTCCACGGCCACCTCGTCGAGCACCGCGTCCAGCAGGTCGAGGAAACGCGGCAGGTTCTCCCTGACGGCCAGGTCCACGCGTTCCACCTCCCTCGGGATGGGCAGGCCCGCGTCGGTGACCACGATCGTGTCCGTGTGGCCGAGCTCGGAGATCACGCGGGCGAGCTGGGCGTTGAGCGTTCCTTGGTTGCGCCTCATCGGGTGGCTCCTTCCATGGAGGTGTTGACCAGTGGCTCGACCTCGTCCCTGGCGGGGAGCGAGGGGCTGGCTCCCGCCTTGGTGGTGGCCAGGGCGCCGGCCGCCATGCCGTACTGGATGGCGGTGTCCACGTCGAGGCCGGCGGCGAGGGCGCCGCCGAAGAAGCCGGTGAACGCGTCGCCGGCCGCCGTGGTGTCCACGGGCGTCACGGCGTACGCGGGGAAGTGGCGGGTGCGCTCCTTCGTGACCGACAGGGCGCCGCCCGCGCCGAGAGTGATGATCGCGTGGCGCACGCCGCGCTCCAGGAACCAGGCCGCCGCCCGCTCCGCCGACTCCAGGTCCGTGACCTGGACGCCGGTCAGCACGGTGGCCTCGCTCTCGTTGGGGGTCACGATGTCGAGGTACGGCCACACGTCGCCGGGCAACTCCTGGGCGGGCGCCGGGTCCAGGACCACGGTCAGCCCGGCCGCCGCGCCCTCCCGTGCCGCGTGGCAGGCGACCTCCGTGCGGATCTCGAGCTGGAGCAGGAGGACGCCGACCCGGTCGCGGACGCGCTCGACGCTCTCCGTGACCATCGCCTGGTCGAGGGAGGCGTTGGCGAGCGGCGTGATGACGATGTCGTTCTCGCCGGAGGCGTCCACGCGGATGTGGGCGACGCCCGTGCGGCCCTCGACCGTGCGGACCTCGGTGAGCGTGACGCCGTGCGTCTCCAGGCCGGACAGCACGATGTCGCGGAACGGGTCCTGGCCCACGCAGGCGGCCATCCAGGTCGGCGCGCCCGAGTGGGCCGCGGCCACGGCCTGGTTCGCGCCCTTGCCGCCGAGCACGAGGGTGAAGTCGTCGCCGAGCACGGTCTCACCGCGCCGCGGCAGCCGCCGGCTGAACGCCGTGACGTCCGCGGTGATGCTCCCGACGACGAGAACACCGGTGGGTTCCATGGGGTTCCTCCAGATTCGGGGATGGGTGACCCGAGGGCACGGCCCATGTGCCGTGTCCTTGCGGGTGCGGGGTCGATCAGCTCCCGGCGGGGTGCCAGACCGTCTTGGTCTCCAGGAACGCGGTCATGCGTCTCGTTCCGCGGTCCTGCGCCGTGGTGAGCACGCGTTTGAAGTTCTCGGCCGCCGCCTGTTCGCAGGCCGGCTTCAGCTCGGGGGCCGCCACGCCGGTGAGGTCGAGCCCGTTGACGTCCATGTGCGCCGCCAGCCACGGGGCCAGCTCGGCCTGGTGCCCGGTGAGGATGTTCACCACGCCGCCCGGCAGGTCGGAGGTGGCCAGCACTTCGGCGAACGTGATCGCGGGCAGCGGCGCCCGCTCCGAGGCGACCACGACGCAGGTGTTGCCGGTGACGATCACGGGTGCGACGGCGGTGACGAGGCCGAGAAGGGGCTCGGCGGGCGCGATGACCGCGACCACCCCGACCGGTTCCGGCGAGGACAGGTTGAAGTACGGGCCCGCGACCGGGTTGGCCGTACCGCGTACCGCGGCGATCTTGTCGGACCAGCCCGCGTACCAGACGAGCCGGTCGACGGTGGCGTCCACCTGCTCCAGCGCCTGCTTGCGCGGCCCGCCGAGCTCGTCGGCGAACTGGGCGCGGCGGCCCTCCAGCATCTCGGCGACGCGGTAGAGGATCTGCCCCCGGTTGTAGGAGGTGGCGCCGGACCAGCCGGGGAACGCCTTGCGCGCGGCCACCACCGCGTCGCGGGCGTCCTTGCGCGAGGCCCTGGCGGCGTGCTCCGTTCTCGTCACGGGGTAGGACCTCCCGCTCTCCGAGCGCGGGAACGCTCCACCGATGAACAGCTTGTACGTCTTGCGCACGGTCACGCGTCGATCAGACATCGAGGTAGGCCTCCAGGCCGTGCAGACCGCCCTCGCGGCCGTAGCCCGACTCCTTGTAGCCGCCGAAGGGCGAGGCGGGGTCGAACTTGTTGAAGGTGTTGGCCCAGACGACCCCGGCCCGTAGTTTGTCGGCCATCCAC
>NZ_JBIEIS010000085.1:0-25611 GCF_043496855.1 Nonomuraea sp. JJY05 | reverse complement strand
CATTCCGGAGTCCTTCAAGGTCCTCATCAAGGAAATGCAGTCGCTGTGCCTCAACGTCGAGGTGCTCTCCAGCGACGGCATGTCCATCGAGATGCGCGACACCGACGAGGACGTCTTCCGCGCCGCGGAAGAGCTCGGCATCGACCTGTCCCGGCGCGAGCCGAGCAGCGTCGAAGAGGTCTGAGCCCGGCGGCAATCCGTCCGGCGCCTCCGAGCGGAGGCGCCGGACGGCTCAGGCCACCTGCGACGAGGGGAGCGCCTGCTCGGCCCAGATGCACTTGCCGTCGGCGGTGAAGCGGGTGCCCCAGCGTTGCGAGAGGGCCGCGACGAGCTGGAGGCCGCGCCCGCCCTCGTCGGTCTCGCTCGCGCGGCGGATCCTCGGGGTGGTCAGGCTGCCGTCGGCGACCTCGCAGATGAGCGTACGGCTGCGCAGCAACCGCAGGCGCAGCGGGCCCTTGGCGTGCCGGATGACGTTTCCGACCAGCTCGCTGGCCACGAGTTCGGTGGTCATGACGAGGTCGTCCAGGTGCCAGGCGGAGAGCTGGTCGCGCACGTGCTCGCGGGCCTCGCGGGCCGCGATCGGGTTGTCGGGCAGAGCCCAGGAGGCGACGTCCTCGGCCGCGAGCCGGTGGGTGCGGGCGATGAGCAGGGCGGCGTCGTCGGGGATCTGCTTGCGGGTCGGCAGCATGGCCTCGGTGACGGACTCGCAGAGCCGGTCGAGGTCGCTGTCCGAGAGGCCGCTCCGCAGGCCGGTCAGGAGCTGGGTGAGCTCGGCCAGGCCGCTGTCGATGTCGCGGGTGGAGGACTCGATCAGCCCGTCGGTGTAGAAGACGAGCAGGCTGTCCTCCGGCACGCGCAGCTCGTGCGTGCTGAGGGGCGGCGCGGCGGCGCCGAGGGGCGGATCGGGCGTCACGTCGAGGACGCGGACCGTGCCGTCGGGGCAGACGAGGGCGGGCGGCGGATGACCGGCGCTGACCAGGGCGCACTCGCCGCTCGTCGGGTCGTACACCGCGTACAGGCAGGTGACGTAGAAGTCGTCGCCGAGGTCGCTGACGAGGTCGTTGAGGTGGGCCAGGAGCTCTGCCGGCGGCAGTTCGAGGTCCGCGAGGGTGCGTACGGCGGTGCGCAGGCGCCCCATGGTGACGGCCTCGGTCAGGCCGTGGCCCATGACGTCGCCGATGACGAGGGCGACCCGGTCAGCGGACAGCGGGATGATGTCGTACCAGTCGCCGCCGACCGCCACGGTGCCGCCGGGCAGATAGCGGGCGGCGGCGGTGAGGCCGGGCAGGGACGGCAGGGCGCGGGGGAGCAGGTGGCGCTGCAGCTCCTGGGCGCGGGTGTGCTCCACGTCGTACATGCGGGCCCGGGCCAGAGCCTGGGCGATCAGCCCGCTGAGCGCCGTGAGCAGGGTGCGCTCCTCGCTGGTGAACTGGTGGGGCCGGTCGAAGGAGATCACGCAGTAGCCCATCGGCTGGCCGGGCACGCGCAGCGGGAGGATGGCCCAGCTGTCCAGGCGCGAACCGGCCGTACGACCGGCTCCCGGCGCGGGCCGCTCGGCCGTCGACGTGATGAAGACCGGCACGTGGGACCGCAGCACGTCGGCGTAGGCGGAGGGGACGAGGGCCGCCCGGTTCTGGAACTCGCCGAGGAGGTCGGTGGGGGCGCCGATGGACTCGACCACGTGGAGGTGATCGCCCTCCCGGGTCAGGACGGTCAGCCCCGCGGCCCCGAACGGCGGCAGCACCTGCTCGGCGATGACCTGCATGACGTCGCGGAGCGTCACCGCGTCGCCGAGGGCACGGGTCAGCTCCTGGATCTGCACGGCCCGCTCGGCGGCGGCCTGCGCGGCGGCCTCGCGCTGCTCGTCCTGGATCCGCTTGTCGGTGACGTCGGCGAGGTAGAGCGTCAGCCCGTCCGGAACCGGCACCAGGCGCACGTGGTACCACCGGCCGTCGCTCGGCCAGCGCATGTCGAAGCTGGCGGGCACGCGTTCGGCGGCGACCTGGCGGCACATCGCCTGCAGCTCCGCCGTGCGGGCCGAGGCCACCTCCCACAGCACCCGGCCGTTCAGGTCGCCGGACCCGAGAAGCCGCTCGGCGACGAGGTTGACGAACATGATCCGCCCGTCGCGGTCCACGGCGAGGAAGGCGTCGCTCATGTCGCGCAGCGCGCGCCCGGCCGACTCGCGGGCCACCCGGCTCTCGGTCGTGTCCCAGACCGTGCCGACCATGCGGACCGGCTCGCCCCGCTCGTCGAGCACCAGGCGGCCCCGGGCGTGCATCCAGCCCGTGGTCCCGTCCGGGCGGCAGGCGCGGTACTCGACCTCGTAGAGGGCCCGGGTGCGGATTGCCTCCTCGGTCGCGGCCATCACCCTGGGCAGGTCCTTCGGGTGGACGATGTTCGACCAGGTGTCGATGTGGTGCGGCGCGGTCGCGGGGTCGATGCCCAGCATGGTCAGCGCCGGCTCGTCCCAGTAGAGGTCGCCGGTGCGGATGTTCCAGTCCCAGGACCCGATCTTGACGGCCTTCAGCGCCTTGCGCAGGCCGGAGTCGGCGCACCGTTCCGGCCACCACTGCCCTTTCGTCCCCGAGTCGGCGCCGGTCCTGGCCAGCCGCCTGGCCAGCCAACCGGCCAGCGACCGCAGGAACTCCTGCTGCTTCCCGGCCGGCTCGGCGGCGCCGTCGCAGAGCACCGACAGCACGCCGAACGGCTGGCCCGGGCCGCGCAGCGGGACGGCCGCCACCGTCCCGGGCCTGGCCCCGTCCAAGCCGGAGCGCGAGACGGGGACGCAGGCGGGCGTCCCGTCGCGCAGGACGCCCACGATCACGTCGCGGGTCCCGCCCCACGCCTCCTGCACCGCCGGGGGCAGCCCGGACGCGGTCACCAGGCGCGGCTCCCGGCTGCCGACCGGCCCGGCCCAGTGGATCATCCCGCCGAGCGCGTGCAGGTCGGCGACCGCCTGATCAAGGGCGTACTCCAGCACCTCGATGTCGCTCAGACCGGCGCACACCGAGGAGAGCAGGCGAAGGCGTTCCTCCCCCGAAGGAGCGACGGAGGACCTGTTCACCGCCATCCCCTCGCCCCCCAGCAGTCACGAGAGAGGTAGGCCGCCAGCCCGATGCCGGACGCTTCTTCCACAGAGTAACGAAACGCTCGCCAAGAGCGGGCAAAGCGGGGTCAGCGGGCCGCGGCGCCGGCGGCGGAGTGGGCCTGCTGGAGGGCGGACAGGAAGAGGTCGGACGGCTGGGCGCCCGACACGCCCCAGGTGTCGTTGAGCACGAAGAACGGCACGCCGCCGGCGCCGAGCCGCCGCGCCTCGCGGACGTCCGCGGCCACCTCGGCGGCGTAGGCGTCGCCGCCGACGACCCGCCGGACCTCCTCCTCGGGGAGCCCGACCTCGGTGCCCAGGCGTACCAGGGTGTCGGGGTCGTCGACGACCTCGCCCTCGACCAGGTGCGCGCGCAGCAGCCGCTCGTGCATCGGGTCGTCCAGGCCGTGCTCGGCGGCCAGTTGGCCGAGCCGGTGCGCGTCCAGGGTGTTCACCGCCACCGCCCGGTCGAAGTCGTAGGCCAGGCCCTCGGCGGCGGCCAGCTCGGTGACCTGACCGGTCATCTGCCGCACCTGGGCCGCCGACCCGCCGATCTTCTTGGCCAGCATGTCGTACACCGGTTCGCGGGCGCCCTTGGGGTGCGACGGATCGAGCTGGAAGCTGTGCCAGCGGACCTGGACCTGGTCGGCGTGCTCGAACCGGCCGATGGCCGTCTCCAGGCGTCGCTTGCCGATGTAGCACCACGGGCAGACGACGTCGGACCACACATCGATCCGTACCTGCGTGCTCACAGGAAGCACACTCCGTCCGTGCACACCGGCGCGGCATCCGTGCCGACGGGGACAAGGGTGGGGAGCCCGGCCGGCTGAGGGCCGGACTGGTCGGTGTCGTCAACCGGCGCCGGTGTCTCGAAGGGGGAGACAGACATGGTCACTTCCTAATAGTTACTTCTTGTGTGCAACCTTAGGATAGGTAACCGATGAGGTGACGTGGAAGAAGGTACATTCATGTCAGTTACGCACACGCGTGTGCCTTGGGAAGGAGGCGCCCGGTGTCAGGCCCGTACCTGAACGTGCCCGTGCCCGTGCCCGCCGACGGTGACTGCCCCATCCGCGAGGTCCTCGACATCGTGGCCGACAAGTGGAGCGTACTGATCGTCGTCCTGCTCGGGCAGCGGACCCACCGCTTCAGCGAGCTGAACCGCTCGATCGAGGGCATCAGCCAGCGCATGCTCACCCTCACCCTGCGCACTCTCGTACGCGACGGCCTCGTCGCCCGGACCGCCTACGCGAGCGTCCCGCCGCGCGTCGAGTACGAGCTGACCGAGCTCGGCCGCACCCTGCTCGGCCCGCTGACCGCGCTCGACGCCTGGGCCCGCGAGCACCGCGACGACATCGTGGCCGCCCGCCGGCGCCACGACGCCCCGGAGGCGGAGGCCGCCCGGCGATGAGCCCGCGTCCGGCAGCCGCCTGACCTGTCCGGCCATGGCCGCCGGCGCGAGATCACCTTCGGTCATGCACCCAGTCCGTACGGCGGGCTCTCCCGCGATCCAGCGATTTGCCGGCGGGCGTCCGGCCGTACAGCTCCGCCGGGCGCATGGTGACGGCCGTCACGAGCAGGCCGTCGGCGGCGAGCCAGCGGCCGACGAAGCCGGTCAGCTCCCGCCCGAGCACCCGGGGGCCGGGGACGAGGAAGCGGGCCGTGAAGGTCCCCGTCCGGGTGAGGGTGATGTGCGCCTGGTCGAAGCCCAGCCAGCGCCGCGTCAGCGGGAACCACGCCTTGTAGACGGCCTCCTTGGCGCAGAACAGCAGCCGGTCCCAGTGGACGCCGGAGCCGAGCCGGGCCAGGGCGGCGAGCTCCTGTTCGAGGGCGATGGCGGGCAGGACGCCGTCGGGGAGCGGCTCGTGGGGCTCGGCGTCGATGCCGACGGTCAGCGCGTCCAGGGAGACCGCGGCCGCCCGGTATCCGGCGCAGTGCGTGATCGCCCCGGCCACCCCCGGCGGCCAGCCGGGAGCGCCGCGTTCGCCGGGCAGGATCGGGACCGCGAGCAGCCCCAGCCGGTCCAGGGCGCGGCGGGCGCAGTGGCGGGCCGTGGTGAACTCGCGGCGCCGCTTGTCCACGGCGCGGGCGATGACGGCCTCCTCCTCGGGGAAGAGGGTCGCGTCCGGCGGGTCCTCGAACGCCTCCTCGGCGGCCACCCACGGCGGCAGGATCTTCTCGATCATGGCACGGGCAGGATCTGGCGGAGCCGGCCGGGCAGGGTGGGGCGGGGCCGCCACTCACGCGGGTAGCCCAGGGAGACCTCCTCGAAGCGGACGCCGTCGTGCCAGGTGGTGCGGGGGATGTGGAGATGGCCGTAGACGGCCGCGCAGGCGTTGAAGCGCAGGTGCCAGTCGGCGGTGCGCTCGGTGCCGCACCAGATCGCGAACTCCGGATGGCGCAGGACCAGAGTCGGCTCCCGGACCAGCGGATAGTGGTTGACCAGCACCGTCGGGACGCCGGGCGGGAGGGCGGCCAGGCGGCGTTCGGTCTCGGCGACCCTGGCGGCGCACCAGGCGTCCCGGGAGGCGTGGGGGTCCGGGTGGAGGAGGAACTCGTCCGTGCAGACCACGTCCTTGGCGTAGGCGAGGGCGAGGGCCTCGTCCTTCGTCTCGGCGTCGGGGGTGCGGAAGGTGTAGTCGTACAGGAGGAACAGCGGGACGATCGCGGCCGGGCCGCCGGGGCCCGTCCAGGTGGGGTACGGGTCCTCCGGCGTGACCACGCCCAGGCTGCGGCAGACCTTCACCAGGTGCTGGTAGCGCTCCTCCCCGCGCAGCTGGACCGGGTCGGAGGGATGCGTCCACATCTCGTGGTTGCCCGGCACCCACACCACCTTCGCGAAGCGGCGGCTGAGCAGCGTCAGGGCCCATTCGAGGCCGGCGACCTCCTCCGACACGTCCCCGGCCACCAGCAGCCAGTCCGAGGGGTCGCCGGGCCGCAGTTCCTCGACGATGCGCCTGTTCTCCGCGTATCCGACGTGCAGATCGCTGATGGCCAGCAGCGCGGTCATGCGCGGATCGTCTCCAGGGACTTGAGCACGGTCTCGGCCACGGCGGCGTTGTGGTCGCGGACGAAGAAGTGCCCGCCCGAGAAGACGTGCAGTTCGAAGCCGCCGCTGGTGTGCGCCTCCCACGCCTGCGCCTCGGCCAGGCTCGTCAGGGGATCGGCGTCGCCGGTCAGCGCGACGATCGGGCAGCCCACCGGCGGCCCTCCCGCGAACCGGTAGGTCTCGATCGCCCGGTAGTCGGCGCGGATCGTGGCCAGCACCATCGCCCGCAGCTCGGCGTCGTCCAGCACCGCCGCCTCGCTGCCGTTCAGCGCCTTCAGGTGCGCCACGAGCTCGCGGTCGTCGAGCAGGTGCAGCATGTCGTGGCGGACCCGGCTGGGGGCGCGCCGCCCCGACACGAACAGCGCCGACGGGCCGTGGTCGCCGAGGGCCAGGGCGGTCTCGAACGCGACGAGCGCTCCCATGCTGTGCCCGAAGAACGCCCGCGGCCGGCCGTCCCCGGGGCCCAGGACGTCGGCGATGCGGCCGGCCAGCACCCGCAGGTCGTTGACGGGCGGCTCGTGGCGGCGCTCCTGCCTGCCGGGGTACTGGACGGCCAGCAGCTCGGCGGAGGGGGCCAGCGCCGCCGCCAGGGGGTGGTAGAAACTGGCCGATCCTCCGGCGTGCGGGAAACAGATCACCTGCGCGTCGCCGTGCGGCGACGGATGGGAGCGGTGGAGCCAGGGACTGGTCCTCGTCACGGCGTCTCTCCTTCGGCTTCGGTTCGGGGACTCAGTTCGGGGACGGGGCGTCGCGGAACTCGGCGGCGACGGACCGGACGTAGCGGCCGTAGCTGGACGCGGAGAGCTCGCTGCCCAGCCGGTCGCAGGCGTCGGCGTCGATGAAGCCCATCCGGAGCGCGATCTCCTCCACGCAGGCGATGCGCACCCCCTGCCGCTGCTCCAGCACCTGGACGTACTGGCTGGCCTGGAGGATGGACTCCGGGGTCCCCGCGTCCAGCCAGGCGAACCCGCGCCCGAGGTCGACGAGCCGGGCCTTCCCGCGCTCCAGATAGGTACGGTTCACGTCGGTGATCTCCAGCTCGCCCCGGGCGGACGGCTGCAGGTTCTTGGCGATGTCCACCACGTCGTTGTCATAGAGATACAGGCCGACGATCGCCCGGTTGGATCGGGGGTGAGCGGGTTTCTCCTCGATGGAGATGAGCCGGCCGTCGGCGTCGGTCTCGCCGATCCCGTAGCGTTCGGGGTCGCTCACCGGATAGCCGAACAGCACGCAGCCGTCCACGTCGGACGTGCTCTGCTGGAGGATGTCGAAGAACGAGTGGCCGTGGAAGATGTTGTCGCCGAGCACGAGGGCCACCGAGTCGTCGCCTATGTGGTCGGCCCCGATGATGAAGGCGTCCGCCAGGCCGACCGGCTGGGCCTGCTCCGCGTAACTGATGTCGAGCCCCAGATGCGACCCGTCGCGCAGCAGGCGGGTCAGCTGGGGGAGGTCCGTGGGGGTCGAGATGATCAGGATGTCGGTGATGTTCGCCAGCATGAGCGCCGACAGCGGGTAATAGATCATCGGCTTGTCGTTCACCGGGAGAAGCTGTTTCGAAACGGCCAGGGTCAGCGGGTAGAGCCGGGTTCCGTGACCGCCCGCCAGAATGATGCCCTTCATGTCTGATTCCTTCGATGAAACTCGTAGACGGAAATCAATCAGTGGGGGTGAGTGTGATCCTGCTCGCGGCGTGCCGTTCCACCTGCGCGCGGCTGTAGAGAAGCGGGAAATACTCGCCCGACCGCCAGCGCTCCGCGAGATCCCGGTAATGCGGGCTGCGCGGGTCACCGGACTGGCCGGGCGCGTTCACGGCGCGCGAGTTGTCCCATCGGCCGACGTCCAGCACCATCTTGAACGAGGCGCCCGACGACTGCTGGAGGGTGGACGGGCTGTAGGCGGACGCGTCCACCGTGTACGCCGAGCCGCCCCGGGGGAAGGGACCCACGCCCGGGCCGAGAGGGCTGGTGAACGTGGTGTACTGCAGCGCCCCCCACCTCCACGTCCGCGGGTCGGCGCCGAGCCGCCCGGCGACCTCGCGGTAGGCGGCGGCCAGCGACGTGTCCAGCAGCTTGTCCCGCGCGGCTTTCCCCTCGGGCCCGAACCAGCGCTCCGGGTTCTCCAGCGCGTCGATCAGCAGGCGGGCGTCGACGAAGGGGATGGAGTCGGCCACCTCCGGCGGCAGCACGGCGCGGCGGAAGGCGGGCGCGAGATGGCGCGAGAACCACGGCTCGAACAGCGCCGCCGCCGGCGAGCCGGCGTCCGCCACCCCGTCGTAGGAGCGGAGCAGTCGCAGCGCCCGCGTGGTGTCCGGGTCCGCGCTCGTCAGGCCGTCGAGCAGGCGCACGATCCGCCGCGCGGGGGTGGACACCTTGTCGGCCTGCAGGCGGATGGAGTCCTCGACCGTGCCGCGCGGGCTCGACGCGAGCACCTCGTCGATCCGCTGCCTGCGGTAGGGCGGATCCCACTCGAACCCGATCTCGTCCGGGTGGTCCGCGGGGAGGTTGAACTCGTTCGCCGAGGCGACGAATCCCTGCCGGGGATTGTAGGAGCGGGGCAGGCGGGCGCCGTCGAGGAAGCCGTCCCACTCGTAGCGGCCGTCGCCGGGGACGGGCAGCAGGCCGTCGTAGCCGTCACGCCTGGGGGTGAGGGCGCCGGGCACCCAGCCGATGTTGCCCGAGACGTCGGCGTACACCTGGTTCTCGGGAGGGCCGCCCCAGGTGCGCATGGCCGCCGAGAACTCCGCCCAGTCGCGGGCCCCCATGTACGTCATGCTGCCGAAGTAGGGGGACGTGCCGGGCTCCAGCCAGGTGGTGCGCACGGCGTACGCGAGATTGCGCTGCCGGTCGATCTTGATCACCGGCCCGTGCCTGGTGAAGGGCAGCTCCACGTCGACCGGCGCCGCGCCCGCGACCGGCACCCGCTCGGCCGTCGTCCTGAAGCGCTCCCAGCCGCCGCCGTACCGGTACCTGCCCGGGTCGGCGGGGTCGAGCTCGTAGACGTAGAGGTCCTCCTGGTCGGCGCCGAAGATGGTCAGGCCGAACGCGACGGTGCCGTTGTGCCCCATCGAGATCCCGGGGAGCGCGGGCTCACCGGCCCCGATGACGTCGAGCCCGGGGGCCGACAGGTGGGCCATGTAGCGCAGCGAGGGCGCCGTCAGCGACCGGTGCGGGTCGCCGGCCAGGATGGGGCGGCCCGTGGCGGTGCGGCCCGGCGAGATCGCCCAGCTGTTGCTGCCGCCGATGTCGGCGGGGGAGGTGGCGGGGGCCGGGCGTAACGCGCCGTTCTCGAAGACCACGCCCCGCGTGGCCAGCTCGTACGTCCGCAGCACGTCCATGGGCACGGCGCAGGGGTCGAGTCCCTTGGGCACGGCGGCGGCCCGCTCCGGCTCCAGCCGCCACATCGCCGCGGACGCCTTCGTCCCGCCAGCGCAGACGACGAGCGAGCGCAGCACCTCGCTGTAGACGTTCTTGGAGATGCCGTGGCTCCTGATCCGCACCACGTCCTCGGGCCGCCACAGCGCGGGCGCGTACCCGAGCTGCCGGAACTCGGGCGGCAACTGCTCCGGGTTGCGCGCGAGCCAGCGCACGTAGGCGTTGACGCCCTCGGTGAAGCGGGTCGCGGCCCGCTTCGCCGAGGGACCGTAGCTCGCCCACTCCCGGTCCATGTCACCGCGGTAGAGGAACATCCGCGCCGCCTTGTCCTGCTCCACGTAGGCGGGGCCGAACACCGAGGAGAGCTCTCCCAGGCCGCGCCGCCGCCAGAGGTCGATCTGGAACAGCCGGTCCCTGGCGGCGTTGAAGCCCTGCGCGAGGAAGAGGTCGTCGGTGTCGCGGGCGTAGATGTGCGGCACGCCCCACCGGTCCACGATCAGCTCGACCGGCTGCTTGAGACCCGGGACCCGCCGGGTCTCCGTGTCCTGCGAGCGGGCCGCGGCGGGCAGTGTCGTCAGTGCCAGGACGAGCCCGGCCGCCAGCGCCGTTCTGGCGCGCAGGCGATTTCGCATGGCACAGCACCTCTCGTTCAACGCGGCTCGTACCCTTTGAGGGGCTTCCACCAGTCGCGGTGCTCCAGATACCAGCGCACCGTCTCCGCCAATCCTTCGGTGAACGGGACCCGCGGCGCGTAGCCCAGCTCCTTCTGGATCTTGCTGATGTCCACGGAGTAGCGGAAGTCGTGGCCCTTGCGGTCCGCCACCGGCCGGACCATTGACCAGTCCATGCCCATGATGTCCAGCACCCGCCTGGTCAGCGTCAGGTTGCTCAGCTCGGTCCCGCCGCCGATGTTGTAGACCTCGCCGGCGCGTCCCCCCTGCGCGACCAGCGCGATGCCGTCGCAGTGGTCGTCCACGTGCAGCCAGTCCCGCACGTTCGCGCCGTCGCCGTAGAGGGGCACCTGCAGCCCGTCCGCCAGGTTGGTGACGAACAGCGGGATGACCTTCTCGGGGAACTGGTACGGGCCGTAGTTGTTGGAGCATCGGGTCACGCACACGTCCAGCCCGTGCGTCCGGTGGTAGGCCAGGGCGAGCAGGTCGGAGGACGCCTTCGACGCCGAGTACGGGGAGTTCGGTCCGAGAGGGTCGTCCTCCGAGAACGAGCCCTCCGCGGTGGAGCCGTAGACCTCGTCCGTGGAGACGTGCACGAACCTGCCGACCCCGGCCTCCAGCGCGCACTGCAGCAGCACCTGGGTGCCGAGCACGTTGGTCCGGACGAACTCCGCCGACTCCTCGATGGAGCGGTCGACATGCGATTCGGCGGCGAAATGGAAGACCAGGTCCACCTTCTCCATCGCGTCCCGCACGAGCGGCACGCCGGCGATGTCCCCGTGGACGAACCGCAGCCGGGGGGCGTCGAGCACCTCCGCCAGATTCTCCAGGTTCCCCGCGTACGTCAGCTTGTCGAGCACCACGACCTCGGCCTCGGCCAGCGCCGGATAGTGCCCCTGGAACACCCTGTTGACGAAGTTCGACCCGATGAAACCGGCGCCACCCGTCACAAGAATGCGCATCCTCAATCCTCTTCGTAGGCCCGGTCCGGTCCGCCCGGCGGCGACTTCCATGACAGGACGCGCGCGGCGGCGTCGGCCAGTGAATTCCGGATATTTAGGGGGGCCGGCGCCGGAAAAAGCTCTTGGGTCCGACCGGGCCGTACATTTAGGGGCCGTTTAGGGGCTGACGGGACGGCACCCGGCCGTGCCTGCCGAAACCCGGTAGGGGTGGTGATAAGGGTTGGTGTGCGAGGGGCGCCCATGTAGCGTTCTTGCTGATGAGACCGGCCGAATTCGGCGCCGTCTCGGGAATTCGCACCCCGTGCCCACGGCTTGTGAGAGGTGGCGAACGTGCGAGAAAAGACCTCCTTTTCGGAATCAAATCTTTTTGAGGGCGGACGACGTTGCTGACTATCAGCCCCACCGGCTCCCCTGTCGTTCAGGAGGACCGCGAGCGCGATTTTCGTGAACCTGCCGTCCGCCTGGCCCGGCTGCTGGACGCCGGCTCCGTCGTGCCGCTGCACGACGCGGACGCCAGCGGGGTGAGCGCCGTACGAGGGCGCGTGGCGGGACGGGAGGTGATCGCCTACTGCACCGACGCCCTCAACATGGGCGGCGCGATGGGCGCGGAGGGCTGCCGCTGGGTCGTGGCCGCCATCGACGCGGCCGTGCTCGAAGGCGTTCCCGTGATCGGCCTGTGGCACTCCGGCGGGGCCAGGCTGGCCGACGGCGTCGAGTCGATGGACGGCGTCGGAAAGGTGTTCCGCGCGATGACCCGGGCCTCCGGCCGGGTGCCCCAGATCTCGGTCGTCCTCGGACCGGCCGCCGGAGCCGCCGCCTACGGGCCCGCGCTGACGGACGTCGTGATCATGTCGTCCGCCGCCCGCATGTTCGTGACCGGCCCCGACGTCGTACGCACCGTCACGGGCGAGCAGGTCGACATGGAGTCCCTCGGAGGCCCCGGCGCCCACGGCCGCAAATCGGGCGTGGCGCACGTGGTCGTCGAGGACGAGGCGGAGGCGTACCGGACGGCACGGCGCTTCACCGAGCTCTTCAACGGCCCGCGCTCCTTCGACCCGGACCTGGTCAAGGACGGCGACGACCTCGGGGTGCTGCTGCCGGAGAACCCGCGCCGCGCCTACGACGTGCGGCCCCTGGTCCGCGAGCTCCTCGACGACGGCGCGTTCGAGGAGCTGCAGCCGCGCTGGGCGGCCAACGTCGTCGTCGGCCTCGGCCGGCTCGCCGGCGGGACCGTCGGCGTCATCGCCAACAACCCCCTGCGCAAGGGCGGCTGCCTGGACTCGCTCAGCGCCGAGAAGGCCTCGCGGTTCGTGCGCATGTGCGACGCGTTCGGCATCCCGCTGGTCGTGCTCGTGGACGTGCCCGGCTACCTGCCCGGCGTCGGCCAGGAATGGGACGGCGTGATCCGGCGCGGCGCCAAGCTCCTGCACGCGTTCGCCGAGGCCGTCGTGCCCAGGGTCACCCTGGTCACGCGCAAGTCGTACGGCGGCGCGTACATCGCGATGAACTCCCGCTGCCTCGGGGCGACGGCGGTCTTCGCCTGGCCCCAGGCCGAGGTCGCGGTGATGAGCGCGGAGGCCGCCGTGGGCGTCCTGCACCGCAAGCGGCTCGCCGCCGCCCCCGACGAGGACCGCGAGGCGCTGCGGCTGAGCCTCGTCGAGGAGCAGATCCGCACGGCCGGCGGCGTGGGACGCGCCCTCGCGCTGGGCGTCGTGGACGAGGTGGTCGAGCCCGCGCACACCCGGCGGAGGATCGCCGAGGCCCTGGCCGCGTCGCCGGCGCGGCGCGGCGACCACGGCAACATCCCCCTCTGACCGCGGCCGGTCGTACTGATGGGAAAGGCGTACTGGTAGTGGCCAAGCAATCCACGGGAATCCTGGGAACCGGTTCCTACCTGCCCAAGGAAGAGGTCGCCAACGAGGAGGTGGCGGCCAGGGCCGGTGTGACCGCGGAATGGATCCAGCGCAAGACCCAGATCTCCGCCCGCCGCCATGCCGCTCCCGACGAGGCCACCTCCGACCTCGCCGTCCGGGCCGCCAGGAGCGCGCTGAGCCAGGCCGGCGTCGACGTCGGACAGATCGGCTACATCATCGTGTCCACCTCGACCGGCGACTCACCCCAGCCGCCGACCTCGTACCTGGTCCAGGACGCGCTCGGCGGGCGCGGCGCCGCCTGCTTCGACATCAACGTCGTCTGCAGCGGATTCGTGTACGCGCTGGCGCTGGCCGACAGCCTCGTCGCGCTCCGCCCCGACACCTACGCGCTGGTGGTGGCCGCGGACGTGTACTCGCGCATCCTCGACGCCACCGACCGCCGCACGGCCGTGCTCTTCGGGGACGGCGCCGGCGCGGCCGTCGTCGGCCCGGTGCCGGAAAAGTCCGGGATCATCGGCTTCGACCTGTCCAGCGACGGCACGGCCAGCCAGCTCATCAGGGTCGACGCCGGCGGCAGCAGGCTGCCCGCCTCCCACGAGACGGTCGAGGCCGGCGACCACTTCTTCCGCATGGACGGCCGCGGCGTCAGGAACTACGTGATGGAGCACGTGCCGCCCATCCTGGAGGGCCTGGTGAGCCGCGCGGGCTTCCGGCCGCACGAGGTCGACGTCTTCGTGCCGCACCAGGCCAACGGGGTCATGGTCACCGAACTGGTCGAACGCGCCGGCCTCACCGGCGCGCGCACCGCCCGGACGCTGGAGCGGTACGGAAACGTGGGCAGCGCCTCGGTCCCCGTGGCGCTCGACGAGGTGAACCGGTCGGGCCTCATCAGGGACGGCGACCTCGTCCTGCTCGCCGGGTTCGGCGGCGGCATGTCCATCGGGGCGTGCCTTCTTCACTGGTCGGCGCCGACGGTGCCGGTGTCACAGGAGGCGTGATGAGCGAGATGCGCAAGGTCGGCATCGTCGGGTGCGGCGTCATGGGCTCGGGCATAGCGGAGGCGTGCGCCCGCGCCGGGCTCGACGTGATCGTCGCCGTGTCCACGGAGGCGTCCCTCGCGCCCGCGCGGCGGCGCCTGACCGCGTGGCTCGACCGGGGCCTGCGCAAGGCCACGATCGGCGAGGCCGAGCGGGACGCGGCCCTGGCCCGCGTCTCCTTCGTCACGGACCTCGCCGAGCTCGGGGACCGGCAGATCGTCTTCGAGGCCGTCCCGGAGAGCGAGTCGATCAAGCTCGACGTGCTGGGCGCGCTGGACAAGATCCTGGACGACCCCGACGTGATCCTCGCGTCGAACACCTCGTCCATCCCGATCATCCGGCTGGCGCGGGCCACCAGCCGGCCCGCCCAGGTGATCGGGGTGCACTTCTTCAATCCGGTGCCCGCGCTCCCGCTGGTGGAGCTCATCGGGTCGCTGCTGACGGCGGACGAGACGTACGCGCGGGCGGAGTCGTTCGTCGCCGGGACGCTCGGGAAACAGGTGATCAGGTCGCAGGACCGCGCCGGTTTCGTGGTCAACGCGCTGCTCATCCCGTTCCTGCTGTCGGCCGTGCGGATGGTGGAGAGCGGGTTCGCCCGCGCCGACGTCGTCGACCGGGGCATGGTGCTGGGCTGCTCCCACCCGATGGGCCCGCTGAAGCTGGCCGACCTGATCGGCCTGGACACGGTGGCCTCGATCGCCGAGGCCCTCTACGAGGAGTTCAAGGAGCCGCTCTACACGCCCCCGCCGCTCCTGCTGCGCATGGTCGAGGGCGGCCTCCTGGGAAAGAAGACCGGCCGCGGGTTCTACGAATACGCGTAGCGGCCGGCGGACATCACAGAAAGGTTTTCGGACATGCAGATCCGCCAGCTCAGGGTGGACGGCGCGTTCTTGATCGAACCCAAGGTCTTCCACGACGACAGGGGCCTGTTTCTCGAGGCGTTCAGCCAGCCGGAGTTCCAGAAGGCGGTCGGCCACGAGCTCTCGGTCGCCCAGGTCAACTGCTCGGTGTCGCGGCGCGGGACGATCCGCGGCCTGCACGCCACCGCGCTGCCGGGCCAGGCCCGCTACATGACCTGCCCGCAGGGCGCCATCATCGACATCCTGGTCGACATCCGGGTCGGCTCGCCCACCTACGGCCAGCACGTCGCGGTCGAGCTGAGCGCGGAGAACCGCAACGCCCTCTACCTGGCCGAAGGGCTCGCCCACGGGTTCGCGCCGCTGACGGACCAGGCCACGGTCGTCTACCTGTGCTCCAGCACGTGGTCCCCCGACACGTCGATCCAGATCGACCCCCTGGACCCGGAGCTCGCCCTGCCCTGGCCGCCCAAGCGCGACCTGCTGTCGGAGAAGGACCTCGTCGCCCCGTCCCTGCGCGAGGCCGAGAAGCTCGGGCTGCTGCCGGACTACTCCGCGTGCCGCGCCCGCTACGCCGAACTCCAGGACCCCGCCCTCGTCGGCTGACGACGGGCGAGCACAGGCAAGGAGCACAGCCAATGATCCCGTTGTTCAAGGTGCCGATGTCCGACGAGGCGCCGGCCGCCGTCGCCGAGGTGGTCGGCAGCGGCCAGATCGGCCAGGGAGCCAAGGTCGTCGAGTTCGAGGAGGCGCTCGCCGCCAGGATCGGCAACCCCAGGGTGGCCACCGTCAACAGCGCCACCGCCGGGCTCCAGCTCGCGCTGCGCCTGGTCGCCGGCGACGACGACGGCCAGGGCGAGGTGCTGTCCACGCCGCTGACCATGGAGGCCACCAACTGGGCGATCCTGGCCAACCGGCTGCGGATCAAGTGGGTGGACGTCGACCCGGCCACTCTCAACGTCGACCTCGACGACCTGGCCAGGAAGATCACACCCAGGACCCGCGCCATCATGGTGGTGCACTTCGCCGGATACCCGGTGGACCTCGACCGGCTCGCCGCGATCCTCGACGACGCCGAGGCCGCGTTCGGCTCCCGGGTCACCGTGATCGAGGACTGCGCGCACGCCTGGGGAGCGACCTACCGCGGCGCGCCGATCGGCACCCACGGCAACATCTCCGTCTTCAGCTTCCAGGCCATCAAGCACCTCACCACCGGCGACGGCGGAGCGCTCGCGCTGCCCACCGACGAGCTGCACGAGCGGGCCAGGCTGCTGCGCTGGTTCGGCATCGACCGCAGCGCGGACCGGCTGCGCAACCCGCCTGACGTGCCCGAGTGGGGCTACAAGTTCCACATGACCGACATCAACGCCTCGATCGGGCTGGCCAACCTGGTCAAGGCGGACGAGGTGGTGGCCAGGCACCGCGACAACGCCGCCTTCTACGACCGGGAGCTGGCCGGCATGACCGGGCTGGAGCTGACCGAACGCGCCGGCGACCGCCAGTCCTCCTTCTGGATCTACCCGATGAAGGTGGACGACCGGGACGGGTTCCTGAAGCGCATGGACGCGGCCGGGATCATGGCCAGCAACGTGCACGAGCGCAACGACCTGCACACGTGCGTGCGCGAGTACGCCGCCCTGCTCCCCGGTCTGGAACGGGTCGCCAAGCGCGTGGTGTGCGTACCGGTCGGCTGGTGGGTCACCGACGAGCAGCGCCGCCACATCGTGGACACCATCAAGGAGGGCTGGTGACCTCCGCCGTGCCATCGCGGACCGCGATCGTCTTCCCCGGCATGGGCCCCGTCCAGTTCGCCGACGTCGCCGGCTTCATGCGGGGCGATCCCGCGGCGCGGCGGCTGATCGCCGCCGCCGACGACGTCCTCGGCTACTCGCTGGTGGACCGCCTCCAGGAGTCCCGGAGCGACTACAGCGAGGCCGCCCAGGTGGCGTTCATGGTGAACTGCGTGGCCCTCGCGGACTGGGCCGAGCGGACCCTGGACGTGGAGCCGGCCGTGTGCGTCGGCCCGAGCTTCGGCGGCAAGGCGGCCGCGGCGTACTCGGGCGCCCTGTCCTTCGAGGACGCCGTGCGCATGACGGCCGGCCTCGCCCGCTGCACCGACGACTACTTCGCCCACGAGCACCGGGACATCGTCACCCACTCCTTCGTGCGCACCCCGGAGCCCAGGCTGCGGGAGGTGCTGGCCGAACTGGACGGGCGCGGCGAGTGGTACGACCTGTCCTGCTACATCGACCATGACTTCTACATGCTCTCCCTGGCGGAGCGGCAGGTGGAGTGGCTGCAGCAGCGGGTACGGGCCATCGGCGGGCTCCCGCTGTACACGATGCGCCCCCCGATGCACTCGGCCGCCTTCCAGCCGCTGCGGCGGCGGGCGGAGGAGGAGGTCTTCGACGGCCTCCAATTCGCCGACCCGCGGCTGCCGGTGGTGGACGACCACGACGGCGCCCTGCTGACGACCGGGGACGGCGTGCGGACGATGCTGCTCGACGGCTTCGTCCGGCCCCTGCGCTGGCCGGAGGTGGTGGCGGCACTGCGGCGGCTGGAGGTCTCCAGGGTGTGCGTCTCAGGGCCGGACAGCCTGTTCGGGCGGGTGGCGGTCACCAGGGAGAACTTCGCGGTGACGCCGGTGAATCCGAGACTGGCGATGATGCCCCGCCCCGCTTCGGTGGCTTAGCCCGAAATGCGACGAGGCCACGGCTCACCTGATGATGAGCGCGTGGCCTCGTCGCGGGCGTCAGCCGGCGGTCTCGGAAATCCGGCCCAGCGTATTCCACAGCACGGCGGGGGTCTGGAAGGTCTCCGGGGTCAGCGCGTCGTCCCGGAATCGCACCCCGTACGTGTCCTCCAGGGCGCCCAGCAATTGCACGATGCCGAGCGAGTCGAGGCCGAACTCCAGCAGCGCGACGTCCTCCCGGAGTTTCTCGTCGGCCGGGAGAAAAGGCAGGTGCTGGCGCAGGATCTCCTCGAATCGATTGTCCCACATGGCGCGCGGATTCCTTTCTCAATCGAATATCTAGACTTGACGTTATAGCGCGGAAACCCCGATGTCCACGGATTCTGCAAAAGAATCTGACAAACAATTCCGGGCCTGCCGCCCGGAATAATTGTGGCCGGAGGAACAATGACCGGAGAATCCAACCCCGCCCTCTATGAATTCTTTCTGCGCGGTCTGGCGAAGTCGCCCGGCCGGGCGGCGTTCCGGGCCGGCGCGGACACCTTGACCTACGACCAGCTCCACCGGCTGGCCCTGCTGTGGGGCGGCGCGCTGCTGCGTACGTCACCCACCGCCGTCGGGGTGCTCGCCGCCAAGGGGACCGTCTCCTACGCCGGGATCCTCGCCGGCCTCTTCGCCGGGGTGACCGTCGTACCGCTCCAGCCGGACTTCCCGGCCGCGCGCACCAGGCATATGATCGAGGCCGCCGGGGTGTCGGCGCTCATCGTCGACGAACGCGGGCGGAAGGTCGCCGAGGAGCTGCTGGGCGAGGGCGTGGACGTCGCCGTCCTCGCGCTCGACACCGACCCGATCGACCCCGGGCTCGCCCTCCCGCGGCCCCGGCCGGTCGAGGCCGGCGACATCGCGTATGTGCTGTTCACCTCGGGCTCCACCGGGACGCCCAAGGGCGTGCCGATCACCCATGGCAACACCGCGCACTATTTCCGGTTCCTTGCCGGTCGGTACGACTTCACCGGCGACGACGTCTTCTCCCAGACGTTCGACCTGACCTTCGACTGCGCCATGTTCGACCTGTTCTGCGCCTGGGGGGCCGGGGCCACGTCCGTGGCCGTGCCGCCGCACGCGTACCGGAACCTGCCCCGCTTCCTCGCCGAGCAGGGGATCACGGTGTGGTTCTCCACCCCCAGCGCGATCTCGATGGTGCGCAGGACCGGCGGTCTCGGCGCCGCCGCCATGCCGTTCCTGCGCTGGAGCTTCTTCGCCGGAGAGGCGCTGAAGGTCGCCGACGCCACCGACTGGCAGCGGGCCGCCCCCGCCTCCGTCCTGGAGAACCTGTACGGGCCGACCGAGCTGACCATCACCATCGTCGGTCACCGCTGGTCCCAGGAGACCTCGCCCGGGCTGGGCGTCAACGGCCTGTCGCCGATCGGGTTCGTCAACGACGGACACGACCATCTGCTGCTCGACGACGAGGGACGGCCGACCGGCACCGAGGGCGAGCTGTGGATCACCGGCCCGCAGACCACCCCCGGATACCTCGACCCCGAGCACGACCGCGGCCGGTTCGTCGAGCGCGAGGGCCGCGTCTGGTACAACACCGGCGACCGGGTCCGGCGCGCGGCCAACGGCGAGCTCGTCTATCTCGGCCGGGGCGACGCCCAGGTCCAGGTGCAGGGCTGGCGCGTCGAGCTGGCCGAGATCGACCACGCCGTACGCGGCTGCGACGGCGTCGAGGACGCGGTGACGGTGAGCACCACGGCCGACGACGCCACCGCGCTCGTCGTCTTCTACACCGGAGCCCCCGCGCCGCCTGCCCGCTTCGCCGCCCAGCTCCGCAGGACGCTGCCGGCGGGCCTCATTCCCCGCCACTACCACCACCTGGACGAGCTGCCGCTGAACCCCAACCGCAAGGTCGACCGGGCCGGCCTGCGGGCCCGGGCCGCGGAGCTGGTCGGCTGAGCTCCGGATGCGGGGCTGGTTCAGCCCCGCATCCCGCGGCGCAGTGAGAAGATCATGTCCTCGCGCATCTTCTTCGTGATCTCGGCATGCGCGATCACGGACGCGCCGTGGAAGGTCCCCGGATACAGCACGAGCTCCGTCGCAACCCCCGCCTGGACGAGCCGCTGGGCGTACTCGATGCCCTCGTCGCGCAGCGGGTCGAACTCGCACACCACCACCAGCGCCGGGGGCAGCCCGGTGAGGTCGCCGGCCCGCATGGGCGCCGCGTAGGGTGACACGTCCGGTCCCCCCGGAGCCGGGCCGTCCTTGAGGTAGTACCGCCACATGGCCTCGTTGTTGCGGCTGTTCCAGCTGGGAGTGTCGACGAAGTCCCGCATGGACCGCGTCGTCATCCGGTCGTCCAGCACCGGCACGTCCAGGAACTGGAAGCAGATCTGCGGGCCGCCGCGGTCACGGGCGAGGAGGGAGACCGCCGCGGAGAGGTTCCCGCCGGCGCTGTCACCGCCGACCGCGATCCGCCCGGGGTCCAGGTCGAGCTCCCCGGCCGCGGAGTGCAGCCACGTCAGCGACGCGTACGTGTCCTCCAGCGCCCCGGGGAACGGGGTCTCGGGGGAGAGCCGGTAGTCGACCGACACCACGACGGCGCCGACCCTGTCGGCGATCTCCGTGCACCGGGCGTCGAACACCACCATGTCGGAGGCGACGAACCCGCCCCCGTGCAGGTAGAGGAGCGCCGGCCGGGGGCGGTCCGCGGCGGGCGGGCGGTAGAGGCGCACCTTCACCGGGGGCGCGCCCTCGGGGCCGGGGATCTCCCGATCGCCGATGTCCACGGGCTGGCCGGGCGTGTACTGCGGGAGTTTCTCGTGGAAGGCCCGCTCTTCCTCGGGGGTGAGGGTGATCTCCCGGTTGACGACCTGGGAGAGTTCGACGTCGGGGATCATCGACGCCCACGGCGCGAGCTCTGAGTCGAGGTTGTAGCGCATGAGATCATCCTCCGTGCCGGGGCGGCGGCGGGTCATCCGCCGAATGGCCGCCGCCGGACGGGTCCGCCCGGCCGAACGGCGGTGTTCATTGCGCGGGTGTTCATTGCGCGGGTGTTCATTGCGTGAGTGTTCATTGGACGGCGTTCATTGGGCGGCGTTCATTGGGCGGTGGCGCCGCCGTCTATGGCGAGTGCCGCGCCGGTGATGAAGGCCGCGTCGTCGCTGAGGAGGAACGCGACGAACGCGGCGATCTCATCGGGATGCGCCGCCCGTCCCGAAGGGTTGGGCACCCGGGTCTCCAGCGGCCCGTCCAGCGGCGCCCCCAGCAGGTTGCGCAGCAGCGGGGTGTCGACGTTGCCGGTGACCAGCGCGTTCACCCGTACGCCGCGCTCGGCGTTCTCCAGGGCGACGGCCCTGGTCAGCCCGACCACCCCGTGCTTGGCGGCCACGTACGGCGCCGCGCCCGGGATCCCCGCGCAGCCGTAGGTGGAGGCGTTGGTCACGATCGAGCCCCCGCCGGCGGCCAGGATCGCCGGGACCTGGTGCTTGAGGCCGTAGAAGACGCTGGTGAGGTTCTGCTCCAGGTCCGCCCGCCAGTGCGCCTCCTCCACGTCGGACACCAGCCCGGTCCCGTTCACGCCGCCGACGTTGTTGAACGCCCCGTCCAGCCGGCCGAACTCCGCCACCGCCGAGCGCACCACACGTTCGGCGTCGGCCTCCACCGTGACGTCGGCCGGGACGAACAGCGCCCGGCCACCCTTCGCCTGGATGTCGGCCGCCACCTGCGCGCCTACGTCCTCGCGCCGGGCCGCGATCACCACGGCGGCGCCGTCGGCGGCGACCCGCTCCGCGACGGCCTTCCCGATGCCGGAAGTCCCCCCTGTGATCACGACGACCTTGGAAGCCAGGTCAGCAGCCACGTCTCATCCTCCGCAAGCTAGTGGTCCGACGGTTCGCGGAACCGGTTGATCTGATCGATGTGGCGGGCGCGGAACTCGGGGTCGTCGACGCCGAGACCGGGGCGCGGCGCCAGGCACAGGACCCCGACCTTGCCGCTGTGGGCGTTCGCGTGCACGCGGCGGGTCGCCACCCCGACCTCGTCGAGGTCGTAGACGGCGGACAGGGTGGGGTGGATCGCCCCCTTGGCGATGAGCCGGTTGGCCTCCCAGGCCTCCCGGTAGTTCGCGAAGTGAGTGCCGACGATCCGCTTCAGCGCCATCCACAGGTAGCGGTTGTCGTACTGGTGCTGGTAGCCGGAGGTGGAGGCGCAGGTGACGATCGTGCCGCCGCGGCGGGCCACGTACACGCTCGCGCCCATGGTCTCCCGGCCCGGATGCTCGAAGACCACGTCGGGGTCGTCGCCGCCGGTCAGGTCCCGGATCCGGGCACCGAACCGCTTCCACTCCTTGGGATCGGGGGTCTCCGGGTCCTTCCAGAACCGGAAGCCCTCGCCGGCCCGGTTGATGACCAGCTCCGCGCCCTGGGCCCGGACCAGCTCGGCCTTGTGGTCGCTGGACACCACGCACACCGGGATCGCCCCGGCACGCAGGGCGAGCTGGGTGGCGTACGAGCCGAGCCCGCCCGCGGCGCCCCAGATGAGCACCACGTCGCCGACCTTGATCTGCGCGCCGTTGCGCGAGATGAGCTGGCGGTAGGCCGTGGAGTGCACCAGGCCGGAGGAGGCCGCCTCCTCCCAGGTCAGGTGGGCGGGCTTGGGCATGAGCTGGTTCGCCTTGACCAGGCTGAGCTGCGCGAGCCCGCCGTAGTTGGTCTCGTACCCCCAGATGCGCTGGTCGGGGTCGAGCATGCTGTCGTCGTGGCCGTCGGCCGAGGAGAGCTCGACCGACAGGCAGTGCGCCACGACCTTGTCACCGGCCTGCCAGCGGTGGACGCCGGGGCCGGTCTTCAGCACGACGCCCGACATGTCCGAGCCGAGCACGTGGAAGGGCTGGTCGTGGATCCCGGCCGACGGGACCGCTTTCGCGTAGCGCTTCAGGAAGCCGAACGTGTGCATCGGCTCGAAGATGGCGCTCCACACCGTGTTGTAGTTGATGCTGCTCGCCATCACCGCGACGAGCACCTCGCCCGGGCCGGGCTCCGGCGTGGGCACGTCGGACAGGGTCAGCGACTTCGCGGGATCGCGGTTCTCGGCCGGGATGTCGCCGAACATGTCGACGTCGTCGTGGAGCACGACCGCCGCCCGATAGCTCTCCGGGATCGGGAGGTTCCTGAGCTGTTCGGCGTCGTACTGCTCGGACAGGAGGACGTCTCTGATTTCCTTCATCGATTCTCCTTGGCGGGAGTTCGAGCGGGTTGGGGTCAGGGGCCGGCGACAGGACGCGCGGCCCGCCGGGTCAGGACGCGCCGAGCTGGTCGTCCAGCGCGGCGAAGAGCTCCTCGTCGGAAAGGTCGTCGAGGTCCTGGTCGACCTCCTCCGCCGCGCCGTTCACCCCTTCGGCCGCGAGCAGGATGGTCCGGAACCGGTCGCTGATCTGCGCCCGGTCCCCGGCGGACAGGGCCTGCTCCCGTAGCAGCCGCTCCATCTCGTCGAGCTGGGCGAAGATCGAGCCCGACGGCGTCTCGGGAGAGAGCCTGTCCTGGACGAACCGGGCGAGGGCCAGCGGGGTGGGATGGTCGAAGACCAGGGTGGCCGGGAGCTTCAGGCCGGTGGCCCGGCCCAGCCGGTTGCGCAGCTCCACCGCGGTCAGCGAGTCGAACCCGAGCTCGTTGAACGCCCGGTCCGGCTGGACCGGGTCGTCCGAGGTGTGCCCCAGCACCGCCGCGGCCTCCGCGCGTACCAGGGACACCACCAGGCGCTCCCGCTTGGCCGGCGGCAGCTCCGCGAGCCGCGCCGCGAACGTCGGACCGTCGTCGTCCCCCGCGGTGGCCGCCGGCGCGTCGAGCGCCCGCGTGAACTCGGGAACGGCGCTCACCAGGGGACGCGGCCGCGCCAGCGCGAAGGCGGGCGCGAAGCGCTCCCAGTCGATGTCGGTCACCACCAGGTGGCCCTCGCCGCTGCCGACCAGCTGGCCGATGGCCAT
Organism: Nonomuraea sp. JJY05; assembly: GCF_043496855.1. Taxonomy (NCBI): domain Bacteria; kingdom Bacillati; phylum Actinomycetota; class Actinomycetes; order Streptosporangiales; family Streptosporangiaceae; genus Nonomuraea; species Nonomuraea sp. JJY05. The sequence continues at coordinate 2,027 of NZ_JBIEIS010000085.1, read as the reverse complement.
CGCCGCGGCGTCGGGCGCCATCGGCCTCAGGCCGCTCCTGCCCAGCTGCTCCCCGGCGTCCTCCATCATCCCGCCGCCGCCCCAACCGCCCCAGGCGATCGAGGAGCCCGCCAGCCCGCGGCTCCGCCGGCGCTGCGCCAGCCCGTCGAGGAAGGCATTGGCGGCGGCGTAGGACGACTGCCCGCTCGACCCCCACACGGCCGCACCGGAGGAGAACATCACGAACGCCTCCAGCGGCCGCTCACCCAGGAGCTCGTCCAGGTTGATCGCCCCGATGACCTTGGACCGGGCGTAGCCGGCGAAGTCCTCCAGCGTGGTGTCGGCCACGAGCATGTCGTCGTGCCCGACACCGGCCGCGTGCATCACCGCCGTGAGGTCGGGGATCGACTCCAGCAGGTCCCGTACGGCGGCGCGGTCGGCGACGTCGCAGGCGGCGACCGTGACCGCGGCGCCCAGTCCCGTCAGCTCCGTCTCAAGCTCCGCGACGCCCTCGGCGCCGCGGCCGCGGCGGCTGACCAGCACCAGGTGGTCGGCGCCCTCCCGGGCGAGCCACCGCGCCACGTTCGCTCCGACCCCGCTGGTGCCGCCGGTGACCAGCACCGTCCCGTTCGGCTTCCAGCTCCGCGCCCGGTCCGCCCGGCCGTTCGGCGAGCGCACCATGCGGCGTGCCCGTACGACGCCCGAGCGGATCGCCACCTGGTCCTCGCCGCTCGTGCCCGCGAGCACCCCCTGGAGCAGCGCGATGTCCTCGGCTCCCGGGGCGGGGGGAAGGTCGACGAAGCCGCCCCAGGTGTCCGGATGGTCCACCGCGAGCACCGCGCCGAGACCCCAGAGAGCAGTCTGGAACGGCCTGACACTCTCGACGGCTCCACCTTCGGCGGCGGTGCCCTCGGCGCCCCCGGCTTCGGTGGCCCTGTCATCGGTGGCTCTGTCGCCGGTGCCTCTGCCGTTGGCGGCTCTGTCGTCGGTGGCCTCGCCGTTGGTGGCCTCGTCAAGGGCGAACGCGCCGGACGTGGCCAGCCACAGGGGCGCGCTCACCTCCGCGTCGGCCAGCGCCTGCACCAACGTGACGGTCGCCGCGGCACCCCGGGACAGCGTCGGGTGCTCCTCGTGCGGCTCGTCGTCGAGCGGCAGGAGGCAGAGCACCCCGGTCAGCCCCGACCTGGCCTCCGCACGTACGGCTTCAGCGAGCGCGGCACGGTCCTCGCCGCCGACCACCAGCGGATACACCCGGGCCGCCTGCCGGGACAAGCCGTCCAGGACATCTCGGATGATCCGCGGATCGCCGCCCGCGGCGGGCACCGCCACCAGCCACGCCGTACCGGTGATCCCCGCCGCGCTGGGCGCGCTCACCCCGCGCCACACCAGCTTGTAACGCCAGTCGTCCAGCACGGACCGCTTGCGCTCCGCGTCCCGCAGGGTCGACAGAGCGGGAAGCACGGTCCTCAGGGCGTCGGCGTCCACCTTCAACCGGCTGGCCAGCGCGTCCGTCTCCTCCGACTCCAGCGCCTTCCAAAAACCGTCGTCCCGGGGGCCTTCCGACCCGTGCCCGTGGGACGGCGGCTCCAGCCAGTAGTGGTGGTGTTGGAAGGGGTAGGTGGGCAGGTCGGTGGTGGTGGCGTGGGTGTGGGTGAAGAGGTTGTGCCAGTTGATGGGGGTGGTGGTGTGGGTGTGGGTGGTGGCGATGGCGGTGAGGAGGGTGTGGGGTTCTGGGTGGTTTTTGCGGAGGGTGGGGGTGATGGTGGTGTGGGTGTCGTGGGGGAGGTTGTGGGGGGTGATGGCGGTGAGGGTGGTGTCGGGTCCGATTTCGAGGTAGGTGGTGACGCCGGTGTGGTGGAGGTGGGTGATGGTGTTGGCGTATTGGACGGGTTGGCGGGCGTGGTGGGCCCAGTGGGTGGGGGGGAGGGTGTGGGTGGGGGTGGCGGTGGTGTTGGTGATGAGGGGGGTGTGGGCTTGGTGGTGGGTGAGGGTGTGGGCGAGGGTGTTGACGGAGTCGGGGACGTCCGGATCGTGCAGGATGGCGCCGC
>NZ_JBIEIS010000084.1:0-26665 GCF_043496855.1 Nonomuraea sp. JJY05 | reverse complement strand
GGAGGTGTCCGAGCCGTGGAACACCTGCGCCTGATCATGGGCGAACTGCACGTCGCCGACGTACGCACCCAGGTCGCGCTGTCCCTGGCCACGGACTTCGAGAACTTCCAAGTCCTCACCCCGACGGCCCACCACGCCGATGCGGTCACCGCGATGCTGGACGAGCTCCTCGCCTGGGGCGGCGCCTTGAAGACACTGCGCCACACATGGCAGGCGAGAGGCACATCGGGGGCCGCGTAGGAACCCCGGCCACTCCGAGCCTCCTCACATGCGTGGCTGACCCTTGCCCACACGAACGCCCAACAGGTTGCTGTTGTCAGGCCACATGCAGGCTTCTCATCGTCCCGATGCCGGCAGGTCTGTCAGATCCAGCTGCGGACTGACCGTCGCCTGGATCGCCGACCTGCCAAAGACTGGACGCTGACAAACAGCAACCTGGGGTGTCACCGAGAACTGTGTTGGTGACTACGCGGCGGAGGCCGTATAGCTGCGAAGGAAAGCCCGCACGCCTGCGGTGACGAGCCGGATGACTTCCTCCTGGGGAAGCGGGATGGCGCCGTAGAAAGTTTGCTGGTTCACGTCGGTGACGGTCAGCAGGGTGAGGTGGGCGGCGGCAACGTCGGCGTCGTCAATCTGTAGCAGGCCGCGCTCGGCGATCCGGCGCAGGTACGGCGCCAGCCGCAGATGCCCGGTCTGCGGACCGGCCGCGACCCACGCCTCGAGAATCGGCCGCGGGATGTGGCCTACCTCAGCCTCGATGGCCCGCACCAGGGCGAAGTGGTCGGGGAAGGCGGTGACCGCGGCGACCCGGTCGAGGGAGAAGACGATCAGATCCCGCTCCAGATCCACGATCTTGTGCAGATGTCGATCCATGACGGCTCCATCGCCTCACTGTTGTTCACCCGATGCACCTCACGGTTTGATCCCGCCCTTGTCCGAGCCGTCCTGCTGATCGCGGGTGTCGCCCTACCACTGGCCGCGCCGTGGCCGGCGGTCATCGCGGCGTCCATGGCGTTCGCGGTGTTCGCCGCCACTGCGGCGATGGCCTGGTACGCGGCCCGTGTCGGCGAAGTCGTGCCGCACGAGGACCGGACTACCACCGTAAGCCTGTTCACCCTGTGCTATTAGCTCGGCGGTGCCTTCGGCCCGGTGCTGGCCCCCCTCCTGCTCGCGTAAGGGCGCCCGGAACGCTTCCGCGCGCTCCTGGGGTGTGCCGGTGCGGATGATCTCCTTCAGCTCGGCCCGTCGCGCGGCGTAGCGCTGGACCACGGTCTTGCGCCGCTCGTTCGCGGCGATCTTGCTCTTCTTGGCCATCAGACCTTCTCGACGCGACCGGCGGTGTCCAGGACGCGGCTGCGTCCGGTGTAGAGCGCGTGCCGGCGGAGGGTCGGGTCGTACTTGCGCAGCGTGAGCCTGTCGGGGGTGTTCCGGCGGTTCTTCCGGGTCACGTAGGTGTAGCCGGTGCCCGCCGTCGATCTGAGCTTGATCACGGGGCGCTCGCCGCCGTGCTCACCGCGCTGGACGCCGCGGCCTTGCCAGATGACATCACCCGCGGCGAACGCCTCAGCGAGGTCGGCAGGCCGGCAGCCGCCGGTGACCAGCGTTACCTGGCCGAGGTGCTGGCCCGGCAGCTCGAGTACCCGACCGCCCTGGTGCTGCATGGCGGAGACGAGGACGACCGGGAGCTGTCCGCGCGGTACTCACCCACCTCGCCCCCTTCACCCCGGTCCACACCGTCGAGGCCCTGCCCCCGGTCACCGGTGCCCGGGTATGCGCCGGCGAACTGGCCGAACGCGTGGACCCCGCCACCGCCCAGCTGCCCGGCGACCGCCAGACCGACGACATCGTCACCGCCGTGTGGCGCAGCCACCGACCGCTGCACCCGGCCCGCCTGTTCGAGGCCGTGGACGAGCTGGTGACCGTGTCGGTACGCTCGCGCGCCCGCTTCTGGCTGGCCAACCACCCAGACGCGCTGCTGGCCTGGGACGCCGTCGCCGGCATCGTCTCGGTCGAGGACGCGGGCCCCTGGCTGGCCGCGCTGCCCCAAGCCGCCTGGGACCTGGTCTCCCCGGCCCGCTGTCTGGCCGCCGCTCTGGACTGGCACCCCGAGCGCCGCGACCGCGTCCAGCACCTGGTCTTCACGGGCCCCGATCTCGACGCCGCCCGCTTCCGTACGCTCCTCGACTCCTGCCTGTTCACCGAGGAGGAGGAACCGGCCGGACAGGACGCCTGGGGCCGCTACGACGACCTGTTCGCTCCCTGCCCTGCTGCGCAAGTTCATCTCCGATCGGGGCAAGATCCGCAACCGCCGGGTCACCGGCGTCACGGTGCAGCAGCAGCGCCTGATCGCCAGGGCCGTCAAGAACGCCCGCGAGATGGCCCCTGCTCCCCTACGTCTCACCAGGTGTTCGAACTGCGTGCCGGTCAGCCGATCCACTTTCTCCAGCTCGACGGCTACTCTGCCCGGATTTCTGAACCGACTCCATGGGCATGGACCCCTGCGTCCCCGCTGTCATGGGCGGGCGACGGCCGGGGTCGCGTTACGAGTTCAGCTCCTCGGCGGTGCCGCACTCTCGCGGACGGTGAGAACGGTGGCGATCTCCACCCCGACCTGGCGAACCGGCTCACCGCGGCCGAGGGTGAGCGCCAGGTCGGTGGCAGCGCTCGCCATCTCGAACAACGGCTGGTGGACCGTGGTCAGAGGCGGGTCGGCCCAGTCCGAGACGACGAGGTCGTCGAAGCCCACCACGCTCAATTCGCCCGGGATCGACAAGCCCAGCTCTCGAGCGGCGCGATAGACCCCGAACGCCTGCATGTCGTTGGAGGCGAAGATCGCAGTCGGCCGGTCAGGGCGGGAGAGCAGTTCGAGGGCCGCGGCGTAGCCGTGCTCGCGCGTGAGAAAGGTGCGGACCACCAGCGAAGAATCTGCGGCGACGTCGGCTTCGGCCATTGCCGAGAAATATCCGGCCATGCGCGCCTGGCAGAACGGATAGTCCGGCCCATTGATCATCGCGATGCGCCGGTGCCCCAGGTCGAGCAGGTGCCGGGTGGCCGAGTGGCCGCCCCGCCAGTTGGTGGTGCCTACGAAGGGGACGTCATCCGGCAGCTCGCCGGCCGGGTTGATGACGACGAACGGGATGTCCTTCGCCTTCAGCTTCGCCTGCTCGGGCGCCGAGATCTCGGAGACGAACAGGACGCAGCCGGGGCGGCGGCCGATCGTCTCGTCGATGGAGGTGGCGGGTGAGGAGTCGGGGCCCAGCTGCGACACCAGGACGCCGATCCGGTTCTGGCGCGCCACCCGTTCGACCCCGCGGATGACTTCCACGGCCCACGTGCCCTCCATCTCACGGAAGACGATCTCCACGGTGCTGCCCCGGCTGCCGGAGGGGCGGCGGTAGCCGTACTTGTTGATCAGATCTTCGACTCGGGTACGGGTCTCCTTCGAGACGCCCGAGCGGCCGTTGAGCACCTTCGACACGGTGGGGATCGAGACGCCCGCGGATTCAGCGATGAACGCGATGGTGACCGCGGGCGGCCCCGATGGGTTGTCGGTCACGTTCGCCTTTCCGCCGCCATGGTGCGTCCATGGAAACTATAGAGCAACTCCGAGGAAACTTTCTCAGCCCGTCCGGCCTGCCAAAGGCCGAGCGTAGAGCCGGTTCCGTGCCTTGCCGCAACATGCGTTCGATACTACGGTTTCGCGCGAAACTTTATCACCGGAAGAGGAAAGCGCGTGTACCTTGAAGACTTCTCCCCAGGTTATGGCAAGCGCGCGCCGCGAGCCGTCCTCGCTTCCACGGGTACGGCAAGCCCGCCTACTTGAACATCCCCTACCCCATCCCGATAGATCCGCCGTTCGTCCCGGACGAGAACCAGACCGGCGACTATCGCCGCGTCTTCGAGCTGCCCGAAGAGTGGGGTGACACCCCTGCCGTGCTCCGCTTCGAGGGTGTGGACTCGTGCGCGCGGGTCTGGCTCAACGGAGTGGAGCTTGGGGTGACCAGGGGCAGCCGCCTGTCGACAGAGTTCGACGCCACGAAGGCGCTGTGCCCGGGCCGCAACGTCCTGGCCGTCCGGGTCCACCAGTATTCCTCTGGCACCTATCTGGAGGATCAGGACACCTGGCGGCTGTCCGGGATCTTCCGGGACGTAGCGCTGCTTGCGCGGCCCGTCGGCGGAATCAGGGACGTCTTCGTGCACGCCGACTACTCCGACGGAGGCGGGCGGGTGCGATTCGACGTGGCGGCGGACGGGCCTGTCGAGGTCGGCATCCCCCTGCTCGGGGTGGAGGCCGCCGTCGCCACGCAGACGTTCGTCTTCGACCGGGTACGGCCCTGGAGCGCGGAGGATCCCTTCCTCTACGAGGCCGTCATCGACACCCAGAGCGAGCGGGTGCGCGTGCGGTTCGGCTTCCGCACGGTCGAGATCAACGGGGACGGCGTGCTGACGGTGAACGGCCGGCGGATCGTGCTGCGGGGCGTCAACCGGCACGAATTCGACCCCGATCACGGGCGCGCGGTAAGCGTGGAGCTGATGCGCCGCGACGTGGAGCTGATGAAGCAGCACAACGTCAACGCCGTCCGCACCTCGCACTACCCGCCCCACCCCGCTTTCCTGGACATCTGTGACGAGCTGGGCCTGTGGGTCGTGCTGGAGTGTGACCTGGAGACGCACGGGTTCGAGCAGCCGCGGCCGGAGCCCTGGACCGGCAACCCCTCAGACGATCCGCGGTGGCGCGCGGCCTACCTGGACCGCATCCAGCGAACCGTCGAACGCGACAAGAACCACCCCAGCGTCATCATCTGGTCGCTCGGCAACGAGGCGGGCGACGGGGACAACCTCAAGGCCATGGCCGACTGGATCCACGAGCGCGACCCGTCGCGGCCGGTCCACTACGAGGCCGACCGGCTGGCCCGATACGTCGACGTCTATGGCGAGATGTATCGCACCCCCGCCGTCGTGCGCCGCATCGGCCAGGGCGCGCTGCGGCCAGGGGAGCTGTTCTACCCGCTCACCGAGGGGGTGGGTGACCCCGCGGATGACCGGCGCAACCGCATGCCGTTCATCCTCACGGAGTTCGCGCACGCGATGGGCAACGGCCCCGGCGGCCTGGCGGAGTACATGCGGCTGTGCGAGGAGTTCCCGCGGGTCCAGGACGGGTTCGTGTGGGAGTGGATCGATCAGGGTCTGCGCACCACCGACGCTCAGGGCCGGGAGTTCTTCGCCTACGGCGGCGACTTCGGTGAGGACCTGCATGATGGGAACTTCATCTGCGACGGCCTCATGTTCCCCGACCGCACACCGTCCCCGGGCATGCTGGAATACCAGAAGGTCAACGAGCCCGTCGTCATCGAGCCCGGCCGCCCCGGACACGTCACGATCCGCAACCGTTACGCCTTCCTGGACCTGTCCCACCTGCGTTTCACCCATCCCCAGGGTGAGCTCGCGGTGCCGCCCGTCGGACCGGGGGAACGCGTCGAGGTCCCCGTCCCTGACGGCGTGACCATCCAGGCCGAACTGGCGGAATCCACCGCTTGGGCGCCCAAGGGCCACGTCGTGGCCTGGGGCCAGCTCCCGCCTGCCGCGCCCGCTCCTGCTGTTCTCGCAGAGGCACGGCGGGCCGCCAGGCAGTCCGCCGAGCAGGTCCATCTCGGCCCCGCGCGTTTCGACCGGCGGACGGGGACCCTGGTCGGCCTGGGCGACCGACCGCTGCACGGCCCGCGGCTGGCACTGTGGCGCGCGCCCACGGACAACGACCGCTCATGGGGGCAGGGCGACGCCGAGTACTGGAAGGCCCGTGGCCTGGATCGGCTGCTACACAGGACCGTCTCCGTCGAGGCAGGCGACGCGGGCATGACCGTCGTGGTCCGCAGTTCGGCGGCCAATTCCGGCTGCGGCTACCTCAGCACGTACCGCTGGGACAGCGACGGGGAGCGCCTGAGGCTGCGGGTGCACGCCGAGCCGGTCGGCTGCTGGCCGGAGCGGAGGTTCTCCTTCGCCGAGGAAATGGTGGACCACGACCTGCCGGAGGAGGAGCGCGAGGAGCTCCTCCGGCGCCACAGAGCGCCATCCCTGGCGCGGCTCGGCCTCGTGTGGCACCTTCCGGAGGAATGGTCGCAGGTCCGGTGGTTCGGCGCCGGGCCCGGCGAGGCGTACCCCGACTCGCGGCAGGCGGCGCGGATCGGCCGCTTCCACGCCACGGTCGACGAGCTGCAGACCCCGTACGTCCGCCCGCAGGACAACGGCACTCGCGCCGACGTGCGGTGGGCCGAGATCACCGACCTGGCGGGCGCGGGAATCCGCATCGAGGGTGAGCCGCTGTTCAGCCTCGCCGCCCGGCGCTGGAGCGACCGGCATCTCGCGGCGGCACGGCACCAGACCGATTTGGTCCCCCAGCCGCTGATCTACCTGCACACCGACCACGTCGTCCACGGGGTCGGATCCGGGGCGGTCGGTCCTGGCGTCCTCCCCCGGTACCGTCTCGACGTCAGGCCCGCAAACTTCGCCTTCATCGTGTCGACGACGTCCTGAACAAAGAGTCACCGCCCCGCGCGTGCGCGGGCGGTGACCTCGGATCGGAAGAGTCAGGACGCGGTGCCGGTGACCGTGTCGCCGGACCTGGTCACCTGGTAGGTGACCTTGGCGCCACTCCAGAAGTGGAAGGTGAGTGTCAGGGGCGTGCCCTCGCGCATGACGCCGAGGAAGTCCTTGAGGAGGCGGATGGAGTTGCCTGCGTAGTCGGGGGAGTAGGTCCTGCCGTACTCCTTGTAGGACGTCCAGTCGTGGGGTGCGGCGTTGGTGCCGTCGGCGTACGTGGCCTCCATCGTGGCGACCCGGTCACCGTTGAACTGGGCGGGGATGGTCAGCGACTCCGTGGTGCCGTTCGCGTTCGACAGGACCGGTGTGTCGTAGCTGATCACATAGATGTTCCACGGGATTCCCGAGGAGAACCGGGCCTGGATCGTCGCGTTGACGCCGTGGGACCGGTCGCCTGCCAGCCGGGTGAGAGCCTCCGCCGTGAGCGTGAGCTTGTCGCTGGAGACCGTGTAGTCCCGGCCCGGGTGAAGCCTGGTGGAGCCGTGCCAGAGCCCGCGGAACGAGGTCCCGTTCAGGTTCAGGGTGAGCGTCCTGGCCTCGATGGCGCCCGACTTCGGCAAGAAGATCGAGTCACTGGACGTGGTGCCGGAACGGGTGGTGAAGCTCGACTTGATCTGGGCGAACAGGCCGGGGTCCTGCCATTCCCGCAGGGTCTGCCGGTTGAGGTGCTGGCCGTTGTCCCACCACATCGTGGTGAGCTTGTTGACCCGCGCCTGGTGACCCAGCAGCTCGAAGAACTTCAGTTTCTCGCCCTGCTGGACGGCGTTCGGGTCCACGTCGAAGCTGAGCAGGCCGTATTCACCGAGGATCACCGGGATGCCGCGGTCGACGAAGGTCTTGGCCGACCTGTCGAAGTAGCCGATCAGGTCCTGCTGGGTCTCCTCGTTGAAGGTGGTGACTCCGGCGATGTTCACGCTGAACGGCCAGTAGCCGTAGAAGTGGACGGTCGCGGCCAGGTTCTTGTCGTTCAGCGCGGTGATCTCGTTGGAGAGTCCGTCCAGGTACTTCTGGTCCGCGCTGGTGTGAACGGTGGGCAGGACGAGGATCCGATCGGCGTTGCGGCCGCCCGAGCCGCGGACGATGGCGTGGAAGGAGCGGTTGAGCTCGGCGAGGAGGCTCATCTTCGCCTCGTCGGTGGCGTTGTCGAACTGCGGCTCGTTGACGCTCTCGAAGAGCACCTTGCTCGGCGCGTCACGGAACGCGCCGGCGATCTGGGTCCACGAGGCGTTGAAGCGGGCCACCACCTCGTCGTGGTTGGTGGGCATCTTGGAGATCCACTGCCACGAGTCGTGGTGGACGTTGATCAGGACGTAGAGGTCGGAGGCGAGCGCCAGGTCGACGACCTCCTTCACCCGGTTCATCCATTTCGCGTCGATGGTGTACGGCGCGGTGGCGGACTGGTGGTCGGTCCAGGTGACGGGGATGCGGACGCTACGGAAGCCCTGGGCACGGATGGTTTTGAACAGGGCCTTGGTGGCCGGCGGGTTGCCCCATGAGGTCTCGTCGGGGAACGCGTCCAGCGTGTTGCCCAGGTTCCAGCCGGGCTGCATCGCCGCCACGACGTCCATCGCGCTGCGGACGCCCTTGTCGGCCGAGGCCGCGGTGGGGCTGCTGACCAGCCCCACTACGGTGATCAGTGCGATGAGGAGGCTCGCCGCGCGTGAGAGGGGGGGTTTCCTCATTTCTTCCCTTCCATGAGTCGCCACTGCGTCTGCTGCGCCGTGGGGTGGATGCGGTGGTGAGCAGCTTCGGATCCTGGTTCGGCGCCGCCCATTCATGGCCTGCCCTCGTAGTCAAACCAGTCGAAATGCACGGCGCCGGTCGCGGCGTACATGCCGACCACCCGGCCGGTGAAGCCGCCCGCCACCTCTGTGGACAGGTAGCGGCCGTCAAGCGTGGCGAGCGCGGGAAAACCCTCGATACCGAACGCCAGCGTGTCGGGCCCGGAGCACGGATCACCCGGCCGCCGCGGCTCGCCGGTCTGGACGGAGAGCACCATCGGACCCGCCGGAACCACCTGCTCAGCCACCACGGTCAGCACCGACCCGATGCGCGCGATCACCCGGACCCGGCCCTCGCCCGCTTCGATCTCGTAGTGGTGGTCCTCGTCCAGCCGGACCGCCAGCCCGCCGCGCCCCTGCGAGGGGTCGATCAGGGTGCGGGCGTGCCACCGCAGGTGCTGCGCGCGGCGGCCGAGGAAGGTCACGTCCCGCTCGTCAAGCGAGGCGCCGCGAGCGTGGAGTGTGAGCCATCCGGCGCGCTCCTTCGTGGTGGCTTGGCGGCTGCGCACCGAGATCCATGAGGTGTCGAACCCGGGCAGGTCGAAGTCGTCCATGAACGGTCCCGCCGGAGTACCGGAGACGATCTCGCCGACGACCGGCCAGCCGCCCTCCCAGGTCACCGGGGCGAGGAAGGTCTCGCGGCCCAGGACGTGCCAGCCGGGGGTGCCCCCGCGAGGCCGTACCCCGAGAAAGACCATCCACCAGGCCCCGTCAGGGGCCTGGACGAGATCGGCGTGGCCGGTGTTCTGGACCGGGTGGTGGGTGCCGCGGTGGGTCAGGATCGGGTTGGCCGGGCACGGCTCGAACGGTCCGTCGGGCGCGGGTCCGCGGGCGATCGAGACGGCGTGACCCCGCTCGGTGCCGCCCTCGGCGATCATCAGGTACCAGTGACCGCCGATCTTGTAGAGGTGCGGCGCTTCCGGCGCGAGCGCCCCGCGCGTTCCTGACCAGACCTGGTGCGGCTCGCCGAGCGTCTGTCCCGTCCGCGGTTCCAGGCGCACCTGCGCGCCTCCGGCGGTCGTGACCCAGCAGGTACCGTCGTCGTCCCAGGCCAGGTCGGGGTCGATGCCGTGGACGCCGGGCAGCGGGATCGGGTCGGACCAGGGCCCGGCCGGGTCGGTGGCGGTGAACAGCACGTTGCCGCCGGCGGCCACGACGGTGACGATCAGCCAGAACCGGCCGTCGTGGTGGCGGAGCGTGGGCGCGTAGACCCCGCCCGACGAGTGGGTTTCCGTGGTGAGGGGTAGCTGGCTCGGCCGCTCCAAAGCGTTGCCGAGCTGGGTCCACCGCACGAGATCGCGGCTGTGGAAGATCGGTATGCCCGGGAAGTACTCGAAGCTGGAGCAGGCAAGGTAGTAGTCATCGCCGACCCGGCAGATGCTGGGGTCGGGGTGGAAGCCGGGAACGATGGGATGGTGTGACACCCCTCGGGGTCCTTTCATCGGAGACGGAGCAGCACCGCTGATGGGGCGGTGGGCAGGGTCAAGGTGTGCTCTGTCAGGCGGGCCTTGCTGTCGGCGGGATAGAGCAGCTCCGCGCGAGGCACGTGGATCGTTTCTTCGCCGCCCCGCCGCCAGACAGCGAGATAGGTGGCCGCCGGGGCGCGCAGGGCCAGCGCGATCCACGGGTCATCCCAGGCAGGGAGGCCGAGCGGCCACGAGGGCACGGCCCGCGGCAGATCGGCCCGGATGTCCTTGTAGACCGCCACGGCCTCGTGGACCAGGTCACGGGCGCCGGGATCCAGCTCCGGCAGCAAACCCGACAGGTGGATCCGCCCGAGGAGGGCGCTGACCATGGTGAAGGCCACCTCGTCCGGGGAGTCCTCCGGCTGCGGGTAGGCCCAGACCGCTCCCTGCTCGGGCGGGACCGCGGTGGGAGCGGAGGCGGCGATGGGCGCGTAGAGCCGGAGGTTCTGCTGGTCGCTGGTCGACTGCAGCTGCAAGCGGGAGAGCAGGGCGTAGTCGGAGCGCATGCCGCCCGAGGCGCAGTTCTCGATCACCAGGTGCGGGTATCGGTCCAGGACGCCGTCGAGCCAGTCGAGGTGGGCACGGTTGTGACCGAGCAGCCCGGCTGCGGGAGCCTCGCCGAGGTGGCTGCTCGTGCCGGAGCCGGGATCGATGTTGTGATCCAGCTTGAGGTAGCCGACGCCCCACTGTCCGACGAGACGGTCGACGACCCCGTCGAGGTGGGCGCGGGCGGCCGGGTGCCGCAGATCCAGGTGGTGGCGGTGGTTCTCGACGACGCGGATGCCGTCGCGGCGGAAGAACGCCTCGTCGGGCAGGGACTCGGCCAGGGGGCTGTGCGTGCCGATCACCTCCGGTTCCAGCCACAGGCCCGGGATCAGGCCGCGCTCCCGGATCCGGTCCAGGACTTCGCCGATGCCTCCGGGGAAGCGCGTGGCGGACGGCTCCCAGGCGCCGACGGTGTCCCACCAGCTCGCGTCGAGGTCGGCGTACCAGCCCGCGTCGATGACGAAGTACTCCGCCCCGGCCTGCGCCGCCGCGTCGATCAGGGGAAGCAGCTTCTCCGTGGTCGGGTCCCCCATCAGGCAGTTCATGTAGTCGTTGAAGATGACCGGCAGCCGCTCGTGGTCGTGGTGCGGGCGGCGGATGGTACGGCGGTAACGGGTCAGCACGGCGAACGCCTCGTCGTGCTCGCCCACCGCGAGCGCGACGGGCACGGTGCGGAAGGTTTCGCCGGGGTTGAGGCGATGACGCCAGCCGTGCCGGCCGTCGCTGGGTCCGGACAGCGCCACGTAGGCCGTGCCTTCGCGCTCGCCGCACTCCCAGCGCCAGCCGCCGCCGTTGTGCTCGATCTGCCACAGCCACGTACGGCCACTCTCGCGATCGGACAGGCCGCCCATCGGCAGGTGGCCGCAGCTCGACCAGACGCCCTGCCCGGCCAGGGTGAAGCAGTCCTTGCCGTTGCCGTACCTGACCCGATCGCTTAGCTGGGGGGAGGTGAGCCGCAGCGGGCTGCGCCGCCACCGGTATTCGGCCAGCCAGTCGTTCTCGGCCCACATCAGGTCCGCGCCGCCTGCCGGGAAGCCGCCGGCCACGAGCGAAGTGACCGACTCCAGGATCAGCGGGTGCTCGCCTTCGTTGCGGAGAAGCACCTCGCTGCGGAGCACGGGCAGGCCGTCCGGCGACCGGTACCGCACCTCCGCGGCGAGACCGGTCTCCGGGTCGTGGAGCTCGACGGTGAGCTCGTCGTCGGTGACATGCTGCCGCCGGCGGAGCATCCGCGCGCCGATGCTGGTGTCGATGAGCCGATGGCTCGACCAGTGGTGGCCGTGCCCGGTCGCGGTCACCTCGACGAGAGGCAGTCCCGACTCGAGAAGCTCGAGTCGCAGGGCGTCGATCACGGTGTTCTCCTTTTCCGCAGTACGGCACAGCCGCCCGCCGGCAGCTCGGACACGTAGGCTCCCGTCAGCAGGTCGAGGCCGGGCTCGGGCAGGCTCACGGGATCGACGTCGTGGTTGAGGAAGAACTGCCACCGCGTGCCGTCCTGGGCATGCCGGGTGACCGATTCGAGGCCGGGCGTCCCGGAGCCGACGATCTGGGTGATCAGGGCGGCGTAACCGGAATCGTCGAGCCGCGTGGAGAGATACCAGCTCTCCCCAGCGCCGAAGCGGTGCCGGGTGAGCGCGGGTTTCCCGGCGAGCATGCCGTGGGTGTAGGTGAGGAGCGCTTCACCGTCGGCGCGCAGGGACTCGCTCCAGACCGTGGCCCGCGTGCCGTCCGACAGGACGATCACCTCGTCCCGGCGGAGCGGCCGGTGTTCCTCGACCCGGATGCCGAGCGCTTCGCGCAGCGGCAGCGCCGGGTAGCCGCCGAGCCGGGCGTGGAGGCGGTCGTCGACGACGCCGCTGCAGTACTGGACGAGCAGCCTCCCACCGCCGGCGACGTAGTCGCGCAGGTTCTCCGCCCCGGCGTCGGAGAGCAGGAACAGGGACGGAGCCACCACGAACCGGTAGCGGCTCAGGTCATGCTCTGGGTGGGCGAAGTCGGCCGTGATCCCGGCATCCCACAGCGCGCGATGGGCCCGGCGGAGCGCATCGTGGTAGTCGAGGTCCTTCGAGGGCAGGCCGTCGACCTCCATGGCCCACCAGGCGTCCGCGTCGTGCAGCACGGCCACCTTCGCGGTGACCGTCGAACCCGCGACCTCACCCAGTCGCGCGACGATCTCGCCGGCCTGCTGGACCTCGCGGAAGATCCGGCTGTCGGCACCCGCGTGCGGGACCATCGCCGAGTGCCAGGTCTCGGATCCGGCCCGGGACTGCCGCCACTGGAAGAACAGGGCGCCCTCCGAACCGCGGGCGATGTGGCCGAGGGTGTGGCGCAGGATCTCCCCGGGCTCTTTGCCCAGGATCCGGCCGCCGGAGTAGACGGTGTTCGTGCCCTGTTCCATCAGCAGCCAGGGGCGTCCGCCGGCGAACGAGCGGGCGCGGTCGGCGGCGAAGGCGGTGTCGGCGGCGGCGTCCAGGCCGGGCGCGTCCGGGTAGTGGTCGATGGCGACCAGATCGACCTCCCGGCCCAGGGCCCACAGGTCCACGTTCTGGTAGGCGGGAAGCATCATGTTGGTGGTCACCGGCCGGTCGCTGTGCGCGCGGATGGCGTCGCGCTGCTCCCGGTACGCGGCCAAGACCGTGTCCGACCAGAAGCGCCGGAAGTCCAGGTGCTGGCCCGGGTTCTTGTGCCATTGGGTGGCCCGCGGCGGCAGCACCTGCTCCCAGGCGCCGTAACGCTGGCTCCAGAACTCCGTGCCCCAGGCCTCGTTGAGCACCTCCAGCGAGCCGTGGCGCTGCTGGAGCCACTCCCGGAACGCGGCCGCGGCGTGATCACACCAGCAGAGCGTCGTGTACTCGTTGTGTACGTGCCACATCGCGACGCCCGGATGCGCGCCGTACCTCTCGGCCAGAGCTGCGGCGATGTTCCGTGCGGCGGTGCGGTAGGCGGGGGCGGCCAGGCAGTAGGTGTCGCGGCTGCCGTGGACGAGCCGGGTGCCGTCTGGCCCGACCGGGAGAGCGTCCGGGTGGGCCAGGGTGAACCACGGCGGTGGGGAGGCGGTGGGGGTGGCCAGGTCCACCGCGACGCCGTTGGCGTACAGCCGGTCGAGGTGGGCATCCAGCCAGGCGAAATCGTAACGGCCCTCCTCCGGCTCCAGCAGCGCCCAGGAGAAGACGCCGACGGTCGCCAGGTTGACGTGAGCCCGGCGCATCAGCGCGTCGTCTTCCTTCCAGACGGCCTCGTTCCACTGCTCGGGGTTATAGTCGCCGCCGAAGAACAACATCACACCTCCAGGTGAGCGTCGTCGCGCAGGCAGGTGAGCCGCCCGGCGGCATACGGGAGTTCGGGGGTGAGCCGCGCCGCGCTGTCGGCGTCGATGCGGGCGGTCAGGGCGCCGTTGACCATGGTCGCGTGGTGCTCGGCGATGTTGATCTGTGCCTTCGCCCCTGGAGGCGGCGCGTCGAGCAGCGCTCCCGGCAGGTCGTCGAGCAGGGGCCCGCCTGGTGTGGCCCGGACCCGGACGGCGTCCGGGCCCCACGGCTCGACGCGCAAGGTCTCGCCCTTGGCGCGCCATTCCAGTGCGTCGCCGAGGTCGCGAAAGTACATGGTGGTGCTCCTAGATGGGGCCGGTGCTCTCACGGATGGTCAGGGTGGGGGTGAGCAGCACGAGTTCGTTGGCGAGCTGCTCACCGCGCAGGGAGGCGAAGATCCGGGAAATGACCTGCTCGACCGCGATACGGCCGAGCTCCGTCGCCGAGCCGGTGACCGCGGTGAGGGCCGGGGTGTACTGTTCGGCCAGGCGCTCGGGGCACAGGGCGATCACCGAGGCGTCCTCGGGGACCGTCCGTCCGCTGGTGCGCAGGAGGCTGAGGAGCGGCCCGATGGCTCCTTCGTTCTGCACGACGAAGCCGGTGGTGTCGGGTCTGTCGGACAGGATGCGGCCGAGCGCGCCTGCCGTACCCTCATAGGTTCCCTCGCACGGGCGGTGCAGGAAACGCAGACCGCGCTCCTTCGCCCGCGCGGCGAAGCCCGCGAGGGTGCGCTCGGCGTATCCGGCGTGGCGCTGGTAGGTGCCGGGGGCGTAGCCGATGAAGGCGATCTCCCGGTGCCCCAGATCGGCCAGGTGATCCGCGCAGAGCGCGCCGGCGGCCTGGAAGTCGTTGTCGACGCAGGACAGCCCGCGGGGATCGCGAGGCATGCCGATCAGGGCCGCCTGGAGATCTCCCAGTGTCGGGATGCGCCTGTCGTCGAGTTCGACGTCCATGAGGATGACGCCCTCTGCCAGGCCGCTCGCGGCCAGCCGGCGGATGCCGTCCGGGCCCTCGTCGTTGGTGATCAGCAGGACGTCGTAGCCCTGCTTGCGGGCGGCCACGGCGACGGAGGTGGCGATGTCCATCATGACCGGCACGTACACGTCGGTGCGGAGCGGCACGGCCAGCGCGAGGATGTGCGATCGCCTGCCCGCCAGGGCGCGGGCGCCCGCGTTCGGGTGATAGCCGAGCGCGGCCACCGCCTGCTCGACCCGCCGCCGGGTCTCGGCGGATACGGGGCGTTTGCGGCTGAGCGTGTAGCTGACCGTGCTCGGGGAGACGCCCGCGGCCTTCGCCACGTCCGCGATGGTCGCCAGCCCTCCGTCGGGCCGGCGACCAGGTCGCTGTGTAGATTGGACACCCTCGCTGCGCTCGGTCGCCATGCCTCAGCCCTTGATGGCGCCGGTCAGGACGCCGGTGCGGAAGTGTTTCTGGACGAACGGGTAGACGATCACGAGGGGCACCAGGGTCAGGACCACCACGGCCATCTGCAGCGAAAGCGGGGCGGTCTGCGCGTGCTCCATGCCGAAGCCGGAGTTGACCGAGCCGGGCATGCCGACGCCGCGGTTGACGTAGGTCAGCAGCACGTACTGCAGCGGCCACTTCTCACTTTCGGTCGGCATGTAGAGCATGACGTTGAAGAAGGAGTTCCAGTAGCCGACCGCGTAGAACAGGGAGATCACCGCGGTCACCGCCCGCGAGGTGGGAAGGACGATCGACCAGAGGATCCGCCACTCGCTGCCGCCGTCGATCCGGGCCGCGTCGATCAGCTCGGCCGCGGTGCTGGAGTAGAAGGAACGCAGGATCAGGATGTTGAAGACCGAGACCGCGCCGGGCAGGATCAGCGCCCACCACTGCCCGTAGCCGCCCAGCCCGGTCACCACCAGGAAGGTGGGGATGAGGCCGCCGCTGACGAACATCGTGATGATCAGCAGCACCAGGATGAACCGGTGACCGAACGAGTTCGACCGCGACAGGCCGTAGGCGCACAGGATCGAGACCACCATCGAGATCGCCGTGCCGACAATAGTGATGCCGAAGCTCACCAGCAGGGCGGTGCGGACGGTGGAGTCGGTCAGCATCTCCTCGTACGCCTCGAAGGTGAGGCCGTCGGGCCAGATCACCAGGCCGCCGGCCCGGTTGATGGCGCCCTTGGTCGACAGGCTGGTCAGCACGACGATCCAGAGCGGGACCAGCACCATGAGCAGCACCCCGCCGAGGGTGAGGCCCTTGGCCGACTGGCCGGCCAGGGTCGGCGGCTCCTGCCAACTTGGTCGTTGCGTCATTTCCGGTACAACCCGTCCTCGCCGAAGGAGTGCGCCAGCTTGTTGGCGCCCCAGATGAGCAGGAGCGAGATCACGCTCTTGAAGAGCCCGGCCGCCGCGCCGAAGCTGTAGTTCGTCGTGGCGATGCCGTAGTAGAAGGCGTAGGTGTCGAGCACCTCGGCGGCGTCGTGGCCGACGGCCTCGCGCTGGATGAGGAACTGCTCGAAGCCGACAGAGAGCGCTCCGCCCAGGCGGAGCACCAGCATCAGCACAATCACGCCACGCAGGCCAGGCAGGGTGATGTGCCACATCCGCCGCCAGGGCCCGGCGCCGTCGGCCGCCGCCGCCTCGTACAGGCCGGGGTTGATGGCGGCCAGCGCGGCCAGGAAGACGATGATCCCCCAGCCCGCCTCCTTCCACACGCCCTGGAAGGTGACCAGGAGCGCGAAGGTGTCCGGATCGGTCATCACGTCCCAGGTACCGAGGTCGTGCGAGCGCAGGAACTGGTTGAGCGCGCCCGCTCCGCCCAGCATCTGCTGGAAGATCGTGATGACCAGCACCCACGAGAAGAAGTGCGGCAGGTAGACCACGGACTGGACGAAGTTGCGCACTCGCTCGCTGAGCACCGAGTTGAGCAGCATCGCCAGCGCGATCGGGATCGGGAAGAACAGGATGAGCTGGACGAAGCTCAGGTAGAGCGTGTTGGTCAGCGCGTCCCAGAAGCGCGAGTCGGCGAAAAGCTGCTGGAACTGGTCGAGGCCGGCCCAGTCGCTGTCCCAGATCCCGATCAGCGGGTCGTAGTACTGGAAGGCGGTGATGACGCCGACCATCGGGACGTAGTTGAAGATCAGCAGCAGGACGACCGCGGGCACGACCATGATCAGCAGTGATCGGTCGCGGAGAAACTTTTCTTTCACTGGCCCGTGCCGTACTTGTTGAGCACGTTCTCGGTCATCCACCCCTTGAGCCGGTCGAGTCCGCTCTTCTTCCAGGAGTCGATGACCGACTGGACCTCGGCGACCGTCTTCTTGCCGCGGACGCAGCTGACGATGGCGTCGTCGATGGCCTGCGAGGTGTTCAGCAGGGCGATCTGCTGAGGCATGCTGATGTTCATGCTCCAGAACGCCGGCTTGTAGAGGGCGTTGACATTGGCGGCCTGCCAGGCGGCCTGGTCCTTGGTGACCTGGTCGGCTCCGAGGTTGCTGAGCACCCCGGTGGGTCCGGCGAGGAAGGGGAAGGTCGCCGCCTGGACGAACTTCTTGCCGTCCTCCGTGGCCGTCGGCACCCCGTCCTTCATCGTGTAGTGGACGCCCTCCACCCCGAAGGTGATCAGCTGGTACTCCGCCGAGCCGTACGGCGCCGCCAGGTAGTTGGCGATCGCCAGGCACTCCTCGATCTGCTGCGGCGTCAGCTTGATGTTGAGATAGCTCACGATGCTGGCCGGGGGGCCCAGGAACATCCGCGCGGGGCTCTGACCGTCGTGGGAGATGTAGTTGAACGCGCCGCGCCGGTAGTTCTTCTCGGCCGCGACCCCCGACTGGTAGTCAGCCAGATTCCAGCCGCCGGTGCCGCCGCCCTGGATCAGCTCCTTGCCCGAGTAGAGGCGGGCGTTGCTGTTGGCGTTCTGGCCGGCCAGCGCGTCCGGGTGCACGTAGCCCGACTTGGCCAGCTGGTGGTGCCATTCGAGCGCCTCCAGCAGCTGCGGCAGCTCGTACTTGTGCAGCAGCTTGCCGCCCTCGACCTTCCAGTTGGGCGGCAGGTCCCAGGAGAAGGCGAGGTAGGTCCAGACGTCGCCGAAGGCCCACACGCCACGCTTGGCGTCGGTCAGCTCCTTGCCCAGGCTCATGTAGTCGGCCACGGATTTGACCTGGTCTGCGGTGATGCCCTTGGCCTCCAGGATGTCGCGCCGGTAGAAGATGGCGCCGGCGACGGAGAAGTTGTAGGCCGAGCCGGGGATGCCGTAGAGCTTGTCGCCCCACACGCCGGCCTGCCAGGCGCCGGTGGGGATGGCGGCGAGGTTGGGATACTTCTTGACCTTGTCACCGGCCAGGTACGGGGTCAGGTCGGCGAGCTGGGTGCCGACCAGCCGGTCGGTGCCGAAGGCGCTGTTCCACCAGCTGGGGAGCTGGATCCAGTCGGGCAGCTTCTTGGCCGCCGCCATCGGCGTGACGATGGTGTTGTAGTTGTTGCCGTCGGCGGGCTTCATGGTCAGGGTGGCGCCCAGGGCCTTGTTCATGGCCTGGTAGAAGGAGTTGTTCGCAGGCGGCACCGTGCCCCAGAGCGGGGTGATCGCGGTGTAGCTGCCGCCCTTGCCCGGCACGCCGGTGACGGTGGCGACCGGGTTGGCCGGGTAGCTCAGGAAGCCCGGATCGGTCATGGCCCCGCCCGAGCCGGCGACGGAGGCGATGTCCGGCTTGACGGCGGTGCTCGGCACGTGGGCGGGGAGCGCGGCCTTGAGCCCGGCCTTGGAGTTCGTGCCGACCTTCTGCGCCGACTGGGGAGTGTTGCTGCTGCAGGCGACGAGCAGGGGGGTCATCGCGGCTGCGCCGAGGAAGCCTCTGCGGTTCAACATGGGGGGTTGCCCTTCGAAGCGCTTCAATGTTGCCGCGAGACTAATGACCTGTTTCGAAAGACGCAAGGGCAAGCTTTAAGAGAAACTTTCCATACTGTTAGCGTTGACATCGTTTCGCGGATGTGTCAGCGTCGATGCGCTTCGATCTCTTTTACCTCCCTGCCTGTGAGCTTTCCCTGTGAGCGATACCTTTCCTTTCAACGATTCGATGCTGCCGATGGACATGCGCGTCGACGACCTCCTCGGGCGGTTAACGCTCGACGAAAGAATCGCGATGCTGCATCAGTACGCGCCCGCCACACCACGTCTGGGCGTGGCCCCCTTCCGCACCGGCACCGAAACCCTGCACGGCGTGGGATGGCTGGGTGTAGCGACGGTGTTTCCACAGGCGGTGGGCCTGGGGGCGACGTGGGATGAGGATCTGGTACGGCTGGTCGCCGAGGCCGTCTCCGTCGAGCTGCGCGCCTTCCACCGGCACCGCCCGCCCGCGATCGGCTCCGGCGCCAACAGCCTGCAGGCGTGGGCGCCCGTGGTGAACCTGCTGCGCGACCCGCGCTGGGGACGCAACGAGGAGGGCTACTCCGAGGACCCGATGCACACCGCGCGGCTCGGTGCTGCCTACTGCCGGGGACTGGCCGGCGACCACCCGTCCTACCTGCGCGCCGCGCCGGTGCTCAAGCACTTCCTGGCCTACAACAACGAGGACGACCGGTGCGTCACCTCCTCCGGCCTGCGCCCCCGGGTGCTGCGCGAATACGACCTGGCGGCATTCCTGCCGATCGTGGCCGCGGGCCTGGCCACCGGCGTGATGGCCGCCTACAACCTGGTCAACGGCCGTCCCTGCCACGTCAGCCCGCTCATCGAGACCGAGCTGAGGCGCCTGAACCCGGACCTCTTCGTGGTCAGCGACGCCGAGGCACCCTGCAACCTGGTCGAGCTGGAGCACTACTTCGACAACCACGCCGAATCCCACGCCGCCGCGCTCAAGGCCGGCATCGACAGCTTCACCGACCACGGCGAGGAGAGCGAGGTGGTGATCGGACGGCTGCGGGAGGCACTGGAACGCGGGCTGATCGACGAGGACGACATCGACCGCGCCGTGCGGCGGCAACTTTCGCTGCGGTTCCGGCTCGGGGAGTTCGACCCCGATCTCGACCCGTATGCGAACATCGGCCCCGAGGTGATCGACTGCGCCGAGCACCGGGCTCTGGCCCTGCGCGCCGCGACCGAGTCGGTGGTGCTGCTCAAGAACGACGGCCTGCTGCCCATGGCCGGCACCCCTCGCGTGGCCGTCATCGGGCCTCTGGGAGACACCCTGTTCGAGGACTGGTACAGCGGCACCATGCCATACCAGATCAGCGTCGCCTCCGGGCTGGAGGAGGCGCTCGGCGAGGTCGTCCGCGTGGAGGGCTGCGACCGGATCGCGCTGCGCTCGCGCTCGGGTGCCGAACTGGTCGCCGATGTCACCGACTGGGGCGCCGGGATGCTGACGTTGCGCAATCCCGACACCGGCCGCTACTACAGCCTCCAGGAGGATGGCTCGCTGGCCGCCGACCGGGGGGTGATCAAGAGCTGGTTCGTCAACGAGACCTTCCACCTCGAACCCGCTCCAGGCGGCGTGCTGCTCCGCAACGTCCGCACAGGCCGCTACGCCGCGGCCGACGGCCGCTTCACCGCCTCACACGCCGACGACGCCGAGTGCTACGAGCGCGAACTGCTCCACGACGGTACGGCCCAGGCCCGCGCCGCCGCCGTTGCCGCCGACGTGGCCGTCGTGGTGCTGGGCAATCACCCGCTGATCAACGGCCGCGAGACCGAGGACCGCCGGGACCTCGCGCTGCCCGAGGGGCAGGAGGCTCTGCTGCGCGCGGTCGCCGAGGTCCGCCCCGAGACCGCGCTCGTGGTCATGAGTAGCTACCCCTACGCCCTGGACTGGGCCGATGAGCACCTGCCCGCCGTGGTGTGGACCTCCCACGGCGGGCAGGAGACCGGCAGGGCGCTGGCCGCCGTCCTGCTCGGCGCGGCCGACCCGGGCGGGCGGCTGCCGCAGACGTGGTACCGAGGCGAGCTTCCCGATCCCCTGGACTACGACATCATCAAGGCGGGCTGGACCTACCAGTACCACCGGGCCGACCCGCTGTATCCCTTCGGCCACGGGCTCTCCTACACCGAGTTCGCCTACAGCGACCTGCGGGTCTCCTCCGAGGAGGTCTCGGTGAGGCTGACGAACACCGGGAGCAGGCCGGGATCGGAAGTGGCGCAGCTCTACGTCCGCGCGTTGAACGCCCGCTACGAAGCGCCCCGGCTGCGGCTCGCCGACTTCCGCAAGGTCTCGCTGTCTCCCGGCGAGAGCCGCGAACTCATCTTCCGGCTGTCAGCCGAGCACCTGGCTCATTGGGACGTGGCCACCGGCGATTTCGCCGTGGACCCCGGCGACTACGAAGTGCTGGTGGGCCGCTCCGCCGGTGAGCTGGTTCTCGGGACGACGATCGCCCTGGACGGTTCCGTCCCCCGGCCCCGAGCTGTCGTCGGCCGGCGCACCTCGGCCGCGGACTTCGACGACTACACGGGCATCACCCTGGTCGACGCCGACCGTACCACCGGAGACGCGGTCGCGCCCGCACGCCACGACCATCCCGCGACGCTGCTGTTCCGCTCCTGCGATCTGACGGGCGCGGTCCGGGTCGAACTCGAGGTCGCCGCCCTGGGCGAGGGGCGGCTGGAGGTCTGGGCCGGCGAGGTGCTGCTGGCGGAGATCCCGCTCCCGCCGACCGGAGGCCGGTACGCCTGGATGAGCGTCGCAGGCGACCTGGGCTCACTCCTGGCGGGCGTCCACGACCTGCGGATCACGCTGCTGGGCGATGTCCGGCTCGCGACGTTCCTCTTCACCTGAATGGGAGTCACGTGCATGGAAACGATCACCTGGAAGCGACGCGAAGGCCACCTGCGCCGCCGACCGCATCCCCGCTGACCAGGCCGAAGGCGGCATCCTCGACGCCCTGCCGGCCGGCTACGAAGACGGCGACCTGGTCGTCCGCGCCGCTGAAGCCGCCGCCTGCGCCAACGAAGGCCTGAGCGGTCAGGAACTGCCGCCGGGTCGGCCCAGCCCGACGGGGCGCCGGATCGATACCGCCGCGTGCAGAATCTCTCTCACTGTAGAGGCTGCGATCGTGTAGGCCAGACGGGCCAACTCGCCCTGGATCCGCCGATGACCCCAGGTCGGGTTCGCCCGCACCATCCGCACGATCAGCGCCTTGACCGGCCGGCGAGCGCGAGGGCGTCCCGGCCGTGGTCCATCGGTGAAGGTCCATTCATCTAGGCCGTGCTAGGCGATGGCCCATGTGCCGCGCGAGTCGAAGACCTACCTCTCGTACCTGTCGTATGCATCGCAAAGGAGAACATCATGCGGCGACGTACGTTCATCGCCTCCCTCGGCGCGGCCGCGGTCGCGGCCGGCGCCCTGCCCGTCCCGGCCTTCGCCAAGCCCGGCCGGCAACCCAAGGACGCATACATCTGGAAGAACGCCGCCGTCAACGGCGGCGGGTTCGTACCTGGCATCATCTTCAACGAGACCAAGCCGAACCTGATCTACGCCCGCACCGATGTCGGCGGCTGCTACCGGTGGCAGGAAGACTCTCGGAGCTGGAAGCAACTGCTCGACTGGGTCGGCCGCGACAACTGGGGCTACTACTACGTGGTCTCCATGGCCACCGACCCGGTCGAGACCAACCGCGTCTACGCCGCGGTCGGCGCATACACCACCGACTGGGACCCCAACAACGGCGCCGTCCTCTACTCCGACGACTACGGCGACACCTGGGGCATCGCCGAACTCCCCTTCAAGCAGGGCGGCAACATGCCCGGTCGCGGCATGGGCGAGCGCCTGGCCGTCAACCCGGCCGACAACGCGACCGTGTACCTCGGCGCCCCCAGCGGGAACGGGCTGTGGCGCTCGACCGACTACGGCCGCACCTGGTCCGCGGTCGCGAACTTCCCCAACCCCGGCAACTTCGTCATCAACCCCAACGACCCCTACCACGCCGACAACCAGGGCGTGATCTGGATCGACTTCGACCAGATCGGCGGCAAGATCTACGTGGGCGTGGCCGACCCGGACGACCCGCTCTACGTGTCCAAGGACGGCGGCGCGACCTGGCAGCCCGTCCCCGGAGCGGCCGCAGCGCTCGGCGACTGCGACGGCAACCGCACCATCCCCAAGCAGTCCGCAGTCGATAACAGAAACGGCTACCTGTACATCATCACCAGCCATGACCCCGGCCCGTACAACGGCGCGCCCTCCTCGGGCAGCGGCGGCAAGATCCTGAGGCTGGCGACCCAGACCGGCGAATGGACCGACATCACCCCCACCTACAACCCGAAAGGCCCGATCCCCGGCTTCGGCGGTGTGACCGTCGACCGCCAGAACCCCGGCACGCTCATGGCGTCCACGTGCAACAACTGGTACCCCGACGAGATCCTCTACCGCTCCACCGACTCCGGGCAGACCTGGCAGCTCAGCTGGGACTACGCCGAAGGCACCGACCGCGCCGACCGCTTCGTCATGGACAGCACCAACGCCCCGTGGCTGTCGTGGAACGGCACCGACCAGGGACCCGCATACGCGGTCAAGCACGGGTGGATGATCGAGGCCCTCGCGATCGACCCGCACAACTCCGACCGCATCATGTGGGGCACCGGCGCCATGATCTGGGGCACCGAGGAGCTGACGCGGTGGGACACCCAAGGCGAGCTGATCGGCCATAACGAGGCCGGCGAGCGGATCGCCCTGCCCATCGAGCGGTTCACCGTCGGCGTGCGGGCCCAAGGCGTCGAAGAGACCTGGGTCCGCGACATCGCCGCGCTCGGCGGCACCCTCGTCTCCGCCATGGGCGACGTCAGCGGCTTCGTCCACACCGACCTCGACCGGGCCGAGCCGATGATCCGCTCCGGCTGGGCCGGCAGCAGCCTCGACTACGCCCAGTCCAACCCGGACGTCATCGTCGGCAGCGGCGAAG
The DNA here is from genome assembly GCF_043496855.1 of Nonomuraea sp. JJY05. Taxonomy (NCBI): domain Bacteria; kingdom Bacillati; phylum Actinomycetota; class Actinomycetes; order Streptosporangiales; family Streptosporangiaceae; genus Nonomuraea; species Nonomuraea sp. JJY05. The sequence goes on along the minus strand of NZ_JBIEIS010000084.1, from coordinate 3,116 downwards.
TCAACGCGGACGTGGACGCTCACGTCATCGTCTCCACCGACCGCGGCAAGACCTGGAAGTCCGCAGCCCGGCTCCAAGGCGTCCCGGGCGGCGGCTCCGGCGTCGTCGCGATCACCGCCGACGCAGCCGCACTCCTGTGGTCCCCCAGCAACACCGACATCACCCCGGTCTACAGCACCGACCTGGGCGCGACCTGGAACCCGGTCCACGGACTCCCGGCAGGGGCCAGGATCCGGTCCGACCGTGTCAACCCGTCGGTCCTGTACGCCTTCGCCGGCGGCACGTTCTACCGCAGCACCGACGCTGGCGCGACGTTCTCCGACACCGGAGCGACTGGCCTGCCCGCCGAAGGCGTCGACGACTTCAGAGTCGTCCCAGGCCGCGAGGGCCACGTCTGGCTCGCTGGGCGCAGCGACAAAGCGGAGGTCGCAACCGGCTTGTGGCGCTCCGCAGACGGCGGCGTGACCTGGGAGCGCATCAGCGCGATCGACTTGGCGATCGGTGTCGGCTTCGGCAAGGCCGCGCACGGTTCACGGCATGAGGCGAAGCGCGGGGGCTACCCGGCGATCTACACCTCGGCCACGGTCGCAGGGCAGGACGGCATCTTCCGCTCAACCGACGGCGGCGCCACTTGGGTGCGCATCAACGATGACGACCACCAGTGGGCCTGGGCCGGATCCGCTATCACCGGCGACCCGCACATCTTTGGCCGCGTCTATCTGTCAGCACGCGGCGTGATCTACGGCGACATCGCCGACTGACGAAGCAGGCCGCCCCGCGCGACGCGGGGCGGCCTCCAAGCGGTACCGTGATCCATCCCGACGACGTCGACCCCGCGTTGCGGGTGCGCGGCGTCGTCGCTCATGATCGATCACAAGCCCTGTGGACCGTCGCGGCGGTCGCCCAGCCCGAGGAGTCCCTCGCTGACCGGTTGCGGCTGCCCGGGCTCGACCCCGACCACCGCTACACGGTCTTCCACCTCACCGCCGTCGTGTGACGACGGCACCCGGACCTCCTACCAGGTCCGGGTGCCGCCCAGGCCGTTCGCCGATGCCGTCAGCCCGAGGTAGGGCCTGTCCTCCGACATCAGGGCACCACCACTTCGAGGCGAACGTCGGTCAGTTCCTCTCGCAGGTCGCGGGCCGGGCTGAGGTTGAAGACGGGAACTCCGTCCCTGCCGAAGTGGACTCGGTGCATCGCGGACGAGACCACATCGTGCCCCACGGGCGAGGCGACCGCGTGGTAGCAGATCCAGGTGTTGCCGTCGTAGTCGGTGAAGAGGGAGTTGTGCCCGGCACCATAGAGCCCTTCCACCGACTGGTAGTTCAGGACCGGCGTGATCGCCTTGGACCATGCGGAGGCATCCAGGTAGTCACCGCCTCGGGGAATGCTCAGCATCCCGATGGAGTAGGTGTAGCCTCTGGCCGCTCCACCGGAGTACGTGATGTACACGGTCTCGTCGGTCAGGAACGGGTACGGGCCTTCGTTGTTGATCGTCCCCTGCACGTTCTCCCAGCCGTACAGCGGGCGCGTCAGCAACACCGGTTCGCTGATGAGACGAGTGGGATCAGCCACGGTCGTCTCCGCGATGTAGAGCATGCTGCCCGAGTCCATCGGCGAGCCCAGACCTGTCCGGAATGACCAGACGAGGAAGCACCTCTCATCAGCCTTGAAGTAGGTCATGTCCAGCGTGATGCTGCCACTCTCGGCCAAGTAGGAGCCGTCGGCCTTCCGGACCCGTACGGGGGTCTCCCAGCTGTCGGCCTGCATGATGTCGTGACCCTTCTTGAGTCGCATCATGTGGCACTGTGGCCCCCACTCGGTGCCGCTGACAGCGAACAAGATATAGAGGTCGTTGCCGATCTGGTGGAACTCAGGGGCCCAGAAGGTCTGCACGAAGCCCTTGCTCTCGTCCGCGTCGAGGATCACCTGCTCGCGGAACCCGGCGTCGAACAAGCCGTTGATCGTCTCGGACTCTCGGACGTAGAGGCCGATGTCGTCCACGTTGTCGTTGGTCGCGATGTAGTAGTACTTCCCTTTCCAGGGCAGAATCACCGGGTCCGCGTACCCGCGCGCCAATGGGAAGGGGTGAACGGGAGTCTGCACCGTGCCGGAGACTCGGTAGGTTCCCGGCGCCGCGAAGTCCACTGCACTGGTGTCCCAGGCGACAGACTTGTCGGCCGTGGAGCCGTCGGAGTAGACGGCTGTCGCCTTCACCGCGGCCAGTTCCGACAGGGAGGACGCGACGACGGTCTTGGGCACGCGGGTTTCCGTATGCGCCAGGGGCGTCCACCGGTCCCGGACGGCTTGCGCGATTGACGGTTCCACCGCGAGCACGTTCCCCGGGTTGATGTCCGTCAGGTTGCAGGGGTCCGCAACCTGCGGGAACCGGGATGCCGGCCGAGGCCCCTTTGATCCTCCTCCTGCGAGGTCGACAACCTGGTTCACGTACATGTTTCCGTCGGCGTCTCGCCACAGAAACTCGTACGCGCCGACCGCCTCGTCGTACTGACACGCGACGGCATCGACATGCAGGGAGTCGTGCAACCGAAGGAGCCCTCGGGATCGGAACTCCGTCAGATCGGTCGACGTCCACACCAGGACACAGCCACGGCTTTCCTCGTCCTGTGCTCCCCGGGGTGCGACACGGACGGCGACCAGCCCGAACCCGCCTTCTCTCGTGCGGAACAGGAAGGGGTTCTTGGCGCCCTTCTCCAGGATCGTGTTGTGCTCGCTCACCGTGGCTTCGGGAAACAAGATCCCGTAGTTCTGGTTGAGCGGCTCAAACGGTGCTCCGTCTTCGCTCAACGCGAGGTGGATGCTGTTGCTCAGCGAGTCCGTGTACTCGTCGAGCGGTGCTCGGGTGTAGACGAGAACTCTGTCTTCCATGACGTACCTGTGCCGTTCAGCGTCTGGCGTTGATGAATGGTCTCTGGATCCGACGACGGTTTTGGACGAAGGGCGATGTGTAATCGGTGAACAACCCTATGGGCTCGGCATGGCGCTCCTCCTCGAACCCCAGATCATGATCATGGACGAGCCGACGAGCGCCCTCGACGTCGTCGTCCAGCGCGGCATCCTCAAGGAGATCCTGCGCTTGCGGGACGAGCTGGGCT
>NZ_JBIEIS010000083.1:23090-29081 GCF_043496855.1 Nonomuraea sp. JJY05 | reverse complement strand
CGACAGCGAGCGGCCTGCGCGACTACCAGGCGATGATCCTCAACGGCCGGGCCGCGGTGCTGATCAGAATGGGCCGGCTGGACGACGCGATCGACGCGGGCCGAAGAAGCTTGGAGATCTGGGCGGAGTTCGACGATCCCCACGGCGAGGGAACGGCGACCGACACGCTGGCCGATGCCTACCGACGCGCCGGCAGGCTCGCCGAGGCCGAGGCCGGATACCGGAGGGCGGCCTACCTCCACCACAAGGCCGGTGCCCGCGCGCTGGAGGCCGTTACCCTGTGGGGGCTCGGCGACACCCTGTACGATCTTGGACGGCAGGACGAGGCGCGGAAGTGCTGGCACCAGTCAGCTCGGATTCTGTGTGATGTCCACCTCATCACCGAGGAGGAGCTGGAGGTCCTGCTCGCCCAGGACCTCCCGCAGCCTCCCGACCCCGTCAAGCACTTGAGCGCGGGAGCGCGTTGATCAGGTCGGTGATCGCCCTGTAGAGGACCTGCTCTTCGACTTGTCCTTGTCACAGACGTCGCCGCTGATGTCGACGGAGACGAAGTACTGTAGACGCCGTCCACTGCGGGCTTCGGCGCGGGTGCGTCCCCTGGTACACCTGGCGGGTGGCCGTCGATGAAGCGGATGGCGCGCCCGCCCACGACCGCCACTCTGGACCCGCGCGGCCCGGGGCAACGATGAAGGTCAGGAGTTCGGGCCGAGATGGCTGCGGCGTTCTTCTGCGGTCAGCTCGCGCGTACGGCGCGATCTGGCGAGTTCGAGCACCGTTCCGGCCGGGCCGCACACCTCGCAGGCGCGGGTCCGGACGAGGCTGCCGCCCAGACCGGTCGCCAGCGGGCGACCGAGGATGATCTGCGGGCTCAACCCCCTGACGATCCGCGTACCGTCGGGGCTGAACGCCGCGAGACCGCCGGTCGCGCCCCAGCCGGTCAACTCCAGCGGTTCGCCGCCGCCTGTCGCCCGCCAGAACCGCAGGTGGCCCGCAGGTTCGTTGGTGACCAGCCAGGTGCCGTCAGGGCTGAACCTCACCTTACGGACGGTGTTCTCGGCGCCCTGCAGCACGGCCGCGGGCTCGCCCCGGCCGCCGGTGTCCCAGAGCCGGATGGCGCCGTCCGCGGCCGCGGCGGCCAGTCGCAGCCCGTCCGGGCTGAACGCGAGGCCGGTGATGTCCTCCACATGGCCGCGAAGAATCTTCGGCTCGCTCTTGCCGGTCAGGTCCCAGACAACGACGGTGTGGTCGTCACGGGCGTCGGCCAGTTTCATGCCGTCCGGGCTGAGTGCCACGTCGCCGTCGGCGCGCCCCGTGGGCCGGGCCTGCCAGCCGGTGACCGCTGTCAGCCCGCCGGACGGGGAGATCTGCCACACCTGCGGTTCGGTGTCGAAGGCGCCCGCCACGATCCGCTTTCCATCGGCGCTGAACGCCAGGCCGCCCGGGAGGCCGCGGAAGGGCGCGGGTGTGGTGGCTGGCGCGCCGGCGGTGGTGAGGTCCCACAGGCTCAGGGTCCCGGCCCGGCCGACGCCCGCCATCCGCCGGCCGTCAGGGCTCAGCGCGACGAGGTAGCCGGCATCACGCGGGCCGTGCACCTCGGCCGAGGTCGTACCGCGCCAAATCTTGATGCGGACGTCCCGCGGGCTGAGGAGTGAATCCGGGCCCGCGCTGACCGCCACCGTGCTCGTGTCAGCGCTGAGCGCCAGGGGCCTGCCCTCGCTCGGTGCCGGGTCGCCCGCCGTGATGTCCCACGTCCGCAGGGAGCCGTCCGCATCGACGGTGACCAATGACTTCCCGTCCGGGGTGAACGCCGCCCCGCGCGGATTCCCTTTCGGGCTGCGCAACACCAGCGGGTCGGCCTCGCTGCCCGTCGTCCAGACGCGGATCACGCCGTCGGCGCCGTAGGTCGCCATGCGATCCCCGGCCGCGGTGAACACCAGGCCGTTCAGCTTCGGGGCGTGGCCGGCCAGCTCGATCTGCGGGATCCAGTCGCCGGCCGGCGCCTCCGTCGCGTCCCAGACACGGGGAACGTCGCCTTCGACGGTCGCGACCCATGGCCCGCGCGGGCTGACGGCCACCTGCTCCGGCTCACCGCGGGCGGCCGCGCGCTGCAGAACGGGCCGGTCTCCGGTCATGTCCCATAGTCGCAGCGGCGATCCGTTGCCCCCGGTGGCGAGCAGCCGGCCGCTGGGGCTGAACGAGACGCTCCTGACCGCGCGGCCGGGGACATCGAGCTTGACGGGCTCGGAACGTCCCCGCTTCCAGATACGCACGCCGTCGCTGTGCGCGCTCGCCACCCTGCCGTCCCGGCTGACGCTGACGCCGTTGACGCTACCGTCAACGGTTCCCAGAACCACGGGCGGACCGCTAGACGCCAGGTCCCATTGCACCAGTTCTCCTCCGGAGCCTCCGGTGACGAGTTGCCGGCCGTCCTCGCTGAACGCGGCGCTCAGGATGCCGTCCGTCCGATCCGCCTGGAGCACATGGCCGGCCCGGCGCGGCGCGGCACCGTCCAGGCTCCAGATCTCCAGGCTCGCCGGGCCCGACCCTGCGCCCCAGATCGCGATCTTCCGGCCGTCCGGGGTGGCCGTCGTTCCTGTGACCCTGCGCAGGCCGACCGGGGTGGAGCCGCGCAGCCGGGAGTCTGCAGTGGCCTGGCGGAGCACGAGGTCGGCCTCCGGAGTGGACTCCACCTCGTACGCCTCGATCGCCAGCAGCAATGCCAGTTCCGGGTCTTGCTGGAGCTGGCGGCGCGCTTCGGCGGCCAGCCGTACCGAGGCGGCACGGTCGCGCTCGACGTTCCTGTTGCCTACCTGGACCAGGACGAGCGCGGCCAGCACGATGACCGCGACGGCGGCGACCGGCAGCCCGCCGAAGGCGAGACGGGTCCGGCGGCGGGCCCGGTCGCGCTCGGCCGCGCTCGAGCGGCAGGCCGCCAGGAAGGTTCGCTCCAGCTCGTTCAGCGGTACGAAGCTCGCCTCGCCGTCCCAGAAGGCGAGGCGAGTGCCGCGGTACAGGTAGTCCTCGCCGCGCCCGTTGCGGTCCCACTCGGCCGCGTCAGACGTGAGCCGCTGGTGCCGCAGAAGGGTCTCGCGGTCGGCGGTGAGCCATTCCCGCAGCCGGGGCCAGCCGGTGAGGAGCGCTTCATGGGCGATGTCGACCAGGTCCTGGTCCACGACGATGAGCCTGGCGGCGGCGAGCCGGTCGAGGACCGCGTCCAGCTCGCCGGCGGGTCCGATGCCGGCGAGCTCGTCCCGGTCGAGACCGCGGCGGGTGTCGGAGCTGCCCGAGCCCAGGGCGACGAGCCGCAGCAGCACGGCGCGGAGCAACTGCCGCTGGTCGGCTTCCAGATCGGCGTACAGGTGCTCGGCGGTCCGCGCGATCGCGCCGGACACGCCACCCACGGCCCGGTAGTCCGCCAGCGTCAGCGTGTCTCCCTGCTGCCTGCTCCACGTTTCGCGCAACGCGTGCGCGACCATCGGGAGCGCCCCCGTCTGCTCGGCGGCCTCGGCCACCACGGTGACCACCAGATCCGGGTCCACGCTCAGCCCCGCCCGGCCGGCGGGTTCGGTGATGATGGCGCGCAGCTCCTGCTCGGACATGGGTCCGACCGGCAGGTGAACGCTGTCGAGGAGGGCTGCGGCCAGACCGGGATGCGACATGCAGCGCTCGTAGAAGTCGGTGCGGATCCCGATCACCAGCGCCGGGCCGTCCTGACCGCTGACGAGCTCGCTCAGCGCGTCGAGGAAGCCGGCGCGTTCCCGCTCGTCGGCGCAGAGCGTGAACGTCTCCTCGAACTGGTCGACGATCATCACGTCGGAGCCGTCGGCGTCGGTGGCGTGCAACCGGGACAGCGGGTGCGCACCCGGAGTGAGCAGCGTGACGGTGGTTCCGTCGGCGGTCAGTCGTGCGGCCAGCCCGGCCCGCAGCAAGGAGGATTTGCCGCTGCCGGTGGCCCCGCGGACCACCGTCAGCGGTCCCTGTTTCACGGTCTTCAGCAGGACCTCGAGAAGGTCGTCCCGGCCGAAGAACAGGTCGGCGGCGTCGACGTCCAGCGGAAGCAGGCCGGGGTAAGGGCAACGGCGCTGCGACCGTTCGAGTTCGGCCGCGACCAGATGCCACTTCCGCTCCCATTCGGCGGGGTCGCCACCGCAGGCGACGGCGTACGCCAGTGTCGCCTCAAGAGTGGGCAGCCGCGTCCCGGTGGCCGCCTCGGCGAGGGTGCTCCGCGAGAAATGCGCGCGCTGCGCGAGTACGCGGTAGCTCGGTCGCCCGGCCTCGTCCCTGAGCCGGCGCAATTCCCAGGCGAGCCTTTCTACGGGACCGGCCAACGGATCCACCGGCTGCTCGGGCCGCCCCAATGTGCACTCACCTCTTGTTGTCCGGAGTCTTTGCCGCGTTGTCCTGGACCCACGGAGGGCTATCTCGGACATCCCTGGGCCGCCTTAGACCTTAGATCTCCAGCACGACAAGAGGGGCAAATATGGGATTTCACGTACTGGGACCTTTGGAGATCCACACGGGGGATGGAGCCGCCGACGCCTACGTGAACCGGGCCGGGCCCCTGTGCGGCATGGGCGACAGCGTCCACGTCCGGCGCGACGTCGAGGCCGGCCTGGCGCTCGCGCCGTCCGACCAGGACGGAGACCTGGACGCCCCGTCCGGTTCTTTGACATCCACGCGGACGTTGCCGCGGTTGTAGAACACCTCGGGGGGCGGGGGCCAGGCCTGATCGTGGTCGCCGGACCGAGCCCGGACGGTGGCCTGGTGCGTAAGCATCACCAGCCGCAGCAGCGCGTGCTCGTCCGGGCCGAACGTTTCGTCCAGTAGGGTCAGCCCTGTCTCGAGCAGGCGCAGCGCTCGTGCGGGTCCGTGCCGTGCGGGTGGCGTCGACGGGCAGTTCCTGCCCGGCCATGGCGACGCCCCCAGCGGGCAGCGGTCGATCGCGCCGTAGGTCGAGGTGAGCCGGCCGACTGCGGGCACTCCCACGGCGATCGCCGACAGGTAGAAATCAGGCGTCACGACCGCCTCGGCCGCTTCTGCCGCGAGGGCCCGGCCGTCCATCGGCTGGGCGCATGCCCGGACATCGTGTCGGCTGCGGTCCACGACCGTCTCGGCCTTGGCCTGGTCGAGCACGCGGAGCGCGACGTACTCGAGCAGCATGGGCGCCCAGGCCAAGGTGGTGGCGCCGTGAGCGGGTCGGCCTGCCGTATCCGGCCGCAGGAGCCGCCCGTCCAAGCCTTCACCTCCTGGTATGTACGCTTACCGGTGTGACTCGCCGCCCGCACACCCGCCCTCCCGTCCTCGCGGACGTGGCGAGGGTCGCCGGTGTGTCCGTCCCCACGGTGTCTCGGGTGTTGAGCGGGTCCGCGCCGGTGAGCGCCGATAAGCGCAGGCAGGTCCTGCGCGCGATCCAGGAGCTGGGATACCGACCCAACGCCGCGGCGCGCGCCCTGGCGACCGGCCGGCGCTCCATCATCAGCGTGCTGACCAGCGATACCACCCGATACGGTTATGCCAGCGCGATCCGGGGGATCGAGGAGGCCGCCCGCGCGGTCGGCCTGGTGGTGGCCCTGACGATGCTGGACGGCGACGACGAGGAGTCGGTGCGGGTAGCCGTGGACCTCGCGCTCGACCAGCCGCTCGCTGGGATGATCGTGCTCGAGTTCGATATCCAGGGCAGCCAGGCGCTGGCGGCGCTGCCCGACACGGTCCCCGTGGCGGCGGTGTCCTCCGCCGGGCAGGGCAGGAGCGTCCCGCGGGCCCTGTTCGACGACCACGCCGGCGCGCGGGACGCGACGAACTACCTGCTCGGACTGGGCCATCGCACCGTGCACCACGTGGGGATACCGGCCTCCGGCCGGCCGAGCGGGCGGCTGCTGGGCTGGCGGGAGGCGCTGGAGGCGGCGGGAGCCCCGGTTCCGGAGGTCGTGGAGAGTGACGGGACCCCGCGCTCGGGCCTCCAGGCCGGCGCGGGGGGGGGAGGGTGGGGGG
>NZ_JBIEIS010000083.1:0-23080 GCF_043496855.1 Nonomuraea sp. JJY05 | reverse complement strand
CGCCTGACCAGGCGCGGCGACATGACCGCGGTGCTGTGCGGCAACGACGAGGTCGCCTTCGGCGTGATCAAGGCCTTGCAGGACGAGGGCTCGCGGGTCCCCGAGGACGTCAGCGTCGTCGGCTTCGATGACCACCCGCTGGCCGAGATCTGGACTCCTTCGCTGACCACGATGAGCCAGGACTTCGCCGAACTGGGGCGCATGGCGGTCGACTTCCTGCTCGGCAGGCTGGCAGGGGTGCCGGTCGCGACGCCGCGGTCCACCCCGCGCCTGGTCGTGCGCAAGAGCACCGCTCCACCCGCCCGCTGACCCCGGCCTAGGAACGCTTGGACCACGCATGCGTGGTCCAAGCGTTCCTTCATGACATCTGTGTGTTGAAAGCGTTATCAGACCATTTCCCGTGGTCCCCTTGCCACATCGCTTGATAAACGCTTTCATGGCTGAACCGCACCGTATGTCCGGCTTAAGGAACGTGATGACGAGCAGAACCCTCCAGTGGCGTCCCGGCTCACTCGACCTGGTACTCGAGCGGCCCGAAGACGCTCCGGCCCGCATCGCGAGGCTCGGGACCGCGTCGCCCGCACCGAGCGGCGTGGCCCCGTTCCGGGTGCAGCCGCTGGTCGAGCTGATGGTTCTGGGGGAGGGCCGGGGACTGTCCAACACCCGGTTCACTGACACCGCCGCCGGATCGCGGCTCCGGTTCGTGGACGCCGTCGAGCAGGCGGACGGCGACTGGCGCGAGCTGCGGGTGAGGCAGCGTGACGAGGTGACCGGTCTGGAGGCGACCAGTGTCTTTCGCGCCAGGACGGACGTCCCGGCCCTGCAGACCTGGACCGAGGTCACGAACACCGGGCCGGCGCCCCGGGTTCTGCAGATGGTGTCGTCCTTCGCCTCCGGCGCTCCGGCCGGGACGGCGGACGACGGCGACCTGGTCCTGTGGCGGGCGCGCGCCGACTGGTGCGCCGAGGGCAGGTGGGCGGCCATCCCGCTGTCGGGGCCGGACGGGCTGGCGGACATCAACAGCGAACTGCACCGGCACGACGGCCGGGGCGCGCTCGTCACGGTGAGCAAGAGCACCTGGTCCTCGGGGGAGTACCTGCCGACAGGCGTCCTGGCGAGTGCCCGCACCGGCCGGGCCTGGGGCTGGCAGATCGAGCACAACGGCGCCTGGCGCTGGGAGGTGGACCGCCGCCGCGACGGGGCGAACGCCGTCTCCTTCGTGCTGAGCGGCCCCACCGACCTCGACCACCAATGGAGCACCCGGCTGCTTTCCGGGGAGAGCTTCGTCGCTGTTCCCGTGTCCGTCGCCGTGTCCGACGAGGGTTACCAGGGAGCTCTGGCCGCACTCACCCGGCAGCGGAGGGCGATCCGCCGCGCGCATCCCACAGGCGACGCGCTGCCGGTCATCTTCAACGACTACATGAACACCCTCATGGGCGACCCGACCACCGAGCGCCTGCTGCCTCTCATCGACGCCGCCGCGGAGACCGGCGCCGAGTACTTCTGCGTCGACGCGGGCTGGTACGACGACGGCGGGAAGTGGTGGGACAGCGTCGGCGAGTGGCGCCCCTCGACCGGCCGCTTCCCGGACGGCGGGCTCGCCCGGGTCTTCGACCACATCAGGTCCAGCGGCATGCGCCCCGGCCTGTGGCTGGAGCCGGAGGTCGTCGGGGTGCGCAGCCCTGTCGCCGCGACGCTGCCTGACGAGGCGTTCCTGAGCCGCAACGGCGAGCGGGTCGTGGAGCACGGCCGTTACTTCCTCGACCTGCGCCACCCCTCCGCCAGGAAGCATCTCGACGACGTGGTCGATCGCCTCGTGCACGACTACGGCACCGGATTCTTCAAGCTCGACTACAACGTCACCCCGGGGCCGGGCACCGACCGGGGCGCGCTCCAGCCGGGAGAGGGACTGCTCGAGCACAACCGGGCCCACCTGGAGTGGCTGGACGACCTGCTCGGCCGCCACCCTGAGGTGATCTTCGAGAACTGCGCCTCGGGAGCCATGCGGGTCGACTACGCGATGCTCTCCCGCCTGCAGCTCCAGTCCACCTCCGACCAGCAGGACTGGCGGCTCTACGCCGCCATCGCGGCGTCCGCGCCCGCCACGATGCTCCCCGAGCAGGCAGGCAACTGGGCCTACCCGCAGCCGGGGATGCCCGCGGAGGCTGTGGCCTTCACCATGATCAACGGTCTGGCCGGGCGGCTCTACCTGTCGGGGCATCTCGACAAGATGAGCCGGGCCGAGCGGGAGCTCGTCGCGGACGGGGTGGCTGTGCACAAGCGGATCAGGACGGAGGTCGCCGCGGCCGAGCCGTTCTGGCCGCTGGGTCTGCCCGCCTGGTCCGACGACGTCGTCGCGCTGGGCCTGCGCACCGGTGACACGGTGCGCCTGGCCGTATGGCAACGCGACGGCGGGCCGCACGACATCCAGATGGACCTGCCCGGCCTGCGCGGCCGCCGCCTGCGGGTGGAGACCGAGTATCCGGCGAAGCTACCCGGCTGGCAGCACCGGTGGGACGCCTCCACCGCGCGGCTCACGGTCCGTCCTGCCGTACCCGGACCGTCCGCACGCCTGATCCGCCTGCGGCCGGAGAACTGATCCCTTCCAGCGTGGCAGCCCTCACCTCCCACCACACACCAGGAGAATCCATGAAGACGCGAGGCCTTTCCCGCGCGGCAGCCGCCGCCACATGCGGGGCTCTGCTGCTGGCCGGCTGCTCGGCGGGCAACCCCGGGACGTCCTCAGACACAGCCGGCCCGGCCTCCACGACCTGGCCCGACCCGGGCGCCGGCCTGCAGGGGGTGACCCTCACCCTGTGGATGTCGACGCAGACCGCCGCGATGGCCGACAACGTCATCAAGTCGTTCGAGGCCAAGACCGGAGCGAAGATCACCAAGGTCGTCATTCCCGACGTCTACGAGACCAACGCGCCGACCAAGCTGGCCACGGGCGCCAAACCGGACCTCGCCACCTGGCAGCCGACCGGCAGCATGCTCGCGCTGCTCAAGCCGTCCACCGACCTGCAGAGCCTGGACGGCGCGCCGTGGCTGGCCAAGCAGACGCCGGCCATCCAGAAGCTGGGTCTGGTGAACGGGCATCACTACGCGGCCTTCGTCAACGTCCCCTCCGTTCTCGGTATCTTCTACAACAAGTCGGTGTTCCAGAAGGCGGGGATCACGAGCCCGCCCAAGAACTTCAGCGAGTTGCTCGCCGACGCCCAGAAGATCAAGGCGAAGGGGGTGGCGCCGTTCTTCGGCGCCGCCGGCGACCAGTGGCCCACCCAGTGGTGGCCGCAGGTCCTGCTGGCCGAGGCGTCGAAGAAGGGCCTGTGGGAGCGGGTCAGCCAGAACAAGGAGAAGTTCACCGATCCGGAGATCCTCGGCGCCGTCCGGCAGTTCCAGGACATGGTGAAGCAGGGGCTGTTCAACAAGGACGACAAGACCTCCAAGTACACCGAGTCCGGCCCGGCCCTGCTCAAGGGCGAGGCGGCGATGGTGCTGCAGCTCACCTCGTTCGCGTCGCTGATGCAGTCGACGGCGGACACGGCGACCATAGACCGGGAGATCGGCTGGTTCCCGATCTCCAAGGACGGCGACATCGCCACGTCGGTGCCCGGTGGTGACAACGCCCTGGTCGCCTTCAAGACCGGAGATCCGAAGCGGGAGGCGGGCGCCCGGCAGTTCCTGCGGTTCTGGCTGGAGACCTACTACCCCGACTACGTGAAGTCCGCTGGCACCGTGTCGATCGAGCCTGCCGTACCGACTCCCGCCGGGGTGCCGGAGGTCGTGAAGCAGGCCACGGCCGCGCTGGACGACGCGGCCGGCTCGATGCAGCAGAACGCCGCGGTGAACCCGGACTTCTACGTGAACCTGGCGAACATGGTCAACGGGACCATGACCCCCGAACAGGTGACCTCCACTACACAGTCGCAGTTCGCCCAGCTCGCCCAGGCACTCGGGATCCAGGGCTTCTGACGGCGATGGGGGGCGCGGACCCTCTCCCGCCCCCCACCACACTGAAAGGCATGCAGGATCGCCAGGATCCCTTCTCTTTCGGCCGCCTCCGGTCGCTCGCTGCGGCGAGCGGTGTTGTACCCGAGCTCGTTCCTCGCTCCGGCGTTCGCCGTGCTGGCCGTGTTCTTCTTCCTGCCGACCGTCTTCAACTTCGTCTACGCCTTCACGGACTGGTCGGCCTTCCATGACGACATCCGCCCCGTGGGGCTGGCGAACGTCAAAGCGGTGCTGTCCAACGGCTCCCTGTTGTCGTCACTGCGGATCACCATCGTCTACGCGGTCCTGGTGGCGATCATGCAAACGGGGTTCGGGCTGGGGCTCGCCCTGCTCCTGGAGCGCGACACCCGGATCAACCGGTTCGCCAGGGTCGTCTTCTTCATCCCGGTGCTGATGTCCGCCCTGGCGGTGGGGTACACCTTCCAGGCGCTCCTCAAGCCCGACGGCCCGCTCAACGGGCTCCTCGGCGCTCTCATCGGCCAGCAGGTGACGATCCCCTGGCTCGGCAGCACCACGTGGACGGTGGTGACGGTGGCCTTCGTGAACTCCTGGAAGTGGATGGGGCTGGCGATGGTGATCTTCCTCGCCGGTCTCAAGACGATCCCGGCCGACGTGCTCGAGGCGGCCAGGATCGACGGCGCCGGCAGGTGGAGGACCTTCCGATCCATCCGGTTCCCGCTGATCGCCCCCGCGGTGACCTTCAACGTCGCGACCGCGCTGCTGGGCTCCTTCAACGGGTTCGACACGATCCTGGCGACCACAGGGGGAGGGCCCGCACAGCAGACCGAGGTGCTCGACATCTACATCTTCCGCGTCTACGGCAACGGCCTGTTCGCCCAGGCGACCACGATGAGCCTCGCCCTCCTTCTCCTGGTCGCTCTGCTGGCCTTCCCCGTCATCGGCTACCTGCGCAAGAGGGAGCGCGTCCTGTGAGGAACTCCGCCCGGGCCTGGTCCCGCCTCGTTCACCCGGCCGTCGTCATCATCCTGACCGCCGTCGTCATCGGAATCCCGCTGTGGCTGGCCCTGGTGACCTCCGCCAAGTCGCAAGGCGAGGCGAACCTGCCCGACCTGTCTCTGCCACGGGTGTGGCACCTGTGGGACAACTACTCCCAGGCGTTCACGCAGGGCCGCATGCTGTGGGCGCTGTTCGGCAGCCTGCTGGTCATGGTGCCGTCCGTCGCCGGGGTGCTGATCTTCGGCTCGCTGGCTTCATGGGTGCTGGCCCGGCGGGCAGGACGCGCCATGGCTGTGCTCTACTCGGCTGCGATCAGCGGGATCATCCTGCCTCCGGCCGTCGTCACGATCGTGCTGCTGCTCCGGCAACTCCACCTGGCCAGCACGCCGATCGGCATGATGCTGGTCTACATGGGCATGTACATGTCCCTGGTGATCTTCTTCGTCACCGGTTTCGTGCGGACCATACCGGTCGAGGTCGAGGAAGCGGCCCGCATGGACGGCGCACGGCCGCTCGGCATCTTCGTCAAGGTCGTCCTGCCGCTGCTGCGCCCGGTCATCGCGACCGCCACGATCCTCATCTGCCTCTACATCTGGAACGACGTCTTCTACGCCTTCTTCGTGCTCGGCGGAGGGACGTACTCGACACTTCCCCTGAACCTGTACTCGGTGGCGAGCAGCAACCTGTATCAGAACAACTGGAACCTCGTTTTCGCCTACGTCGTGCTCATGAGCCTGCCGCTGGTCGTCGTCTTCGTCGTCGCCCAAAGACGGATCATTTCCGGCATCACCGGAGGAGCCGTCAAGTGACGGTGGTCCACTGCTGGTCGGGCCGCCCGTTGCAGCCCCAGATCCATGCCCGGCGCGCCGTTGGCCTGGAAGGTGCCGGTGACGGTCAGGCCGCGCCCCGACCCCACACCCTTCAGCGCGTTCGCCGGCGGCGTCGTGCGGCCTGCGTCTGCGCGGGTTCATCGGCGAGGTCGAGCACTTCCTGCGGCGGCTGATGTCAGATGGCTGGGCCCGGCGCCGCACGACCGCACGGGGCTGGCCGATGAGCCCCGCCCGGGGTTCCGCGTACCGTCACCGACGCTCAGGTGAAGGAGCATGTCCCCGGGCGCACATTCCCCGCAACTACCCGAGACGTATGGGACCGACAAGGACGTGGAACCGTGGAGCCGCACCTCAGCTCGGACGCATGAGCTCTACCGGACGCGCCACGCCGACTTACGTCCATCCGAGCTGACGATCCGGTCGGATCCCGCCATCGGCGTGATGACCGCCAACAGGCGCGATGCGACCACAACGGCGGCACGCGCGTTGGAGGGCGTTGGCGATGAGGCTCATGAGGTCGATTCCCTCACCATTTCCTCGAAGCGGTCGGGGCTTTCCACCGAGCGGCTGGAGCGCGTCGAGAGGCCGTGGCGGTGTCGCGTTGCCGGGGCGTGGTGTTGCGGGGCTGGGCCTAACGGGCGTGGCGGGCGGCTTTGAACGGTTCGGGAAGCAGGCGGTTGGTCAGGGCGGTGAGTTTCGTACGCAGGTCTCCGCCGATGACGTGGTCTCTGCCGGCCATGAGGGCGCGGTAGCCCTGGGCGGCGACCTGGATGCGGCTGTTCTTCTTGGCGCCGGGGCCGAAGGCGGTGTTGCCCATGCTGGCGCGGGCGTGGAGTTGCTGTCGGTGGCGCCGGGCAGCAGCAGCGCGGTGACGGTGACGCCGGGCGCGCGGTCCTTCATCTCTTGGCGCAGTGCCTCGGCGAACATGTACGTGAACGCGCGGGAGGGTCCGTAGACGGTCTCGTACGGGGTGGGCAGCGTCGCCGACAGGGACGAGGTGATGAGAATTTTGCCGTTGCCGTGGTCGGCCATGTGCCGTGCGACCGGTTTGGCGAGCGCGACGACGGAGGTGATGTTGAGGGCGAGCAGGTCGAGTTCGTCGTCCAGATCGGTGTCGAGGAACGCGCCGCCGATGCTGCGCCCGGCGTTGAGCACAGCTGCTTCCAGCGGTCGGCCGGTGTCTTGGACGGCCTGCCACACCACTTGGACGCCGTCGCGTTCGGACAGGTCGGCCCGGACGGGAACGACGTGGGCACCGTGCTGTTCGAAGTCGGCGGCGGCCCGGTCGATGCTGTCGCTGCGGCCGGTTGCGACCAGGTCGTAGCCGTTGCGGGCGAACAGCAGGGCCAGCTGGTAGCCGATACCTGCGGACGCGCCGGTCACCAGGGCGAGAGGGCGGCCGGAATCGCGCTGGTCGGTGCTCATGAGGTGCTCCTGGGGGCGTGTGCGGGATCGACCGGGTCGGCAGCGGCCTGATCGGCTGCGGGCCGGGGAAGGGGATCTGCGGCCCAGCTGGCCAGAAGGCGCCAGGCGTCCTGAGAGGACTGGTCGTCGGTCGGCAGGTAGACGAAGAAGGTCTGGTCGTCGATGCCGGGCATGGTGAATGCCTGGTAGTCGATGCTCAGCGGCCCGACGACGGGGTGGCGGAACCGTTTGGTGCCGAAGCTGCGGTCCAAGACCTTGTGGTCGGCCCACCAACGGCGGAAGTGCTCGCTCTTCATCGACAGCTCACCCACCAGCTCGGCGGTGCGGGTGTCGTCGGGGTGGCGGCCGGCGTCCAGGCGGAGGATCGCGGTCATCTCCGAGGAGATCTTCTCCCAGTCGACATACAGGTCGCGGGCGGCCGGATCCAGGATGATCCACCGTGTGAGGTTCCGCTCCCGGTAGGGCATGGCGTCGAAGTCGGCCAGCAGCGCCTTGGCCAGCCGATTGGCCGCCAGGACGTCGCCGCGCCGCCCCAGGACGAAGGCGGCCTGGTCGGTGAAGGAGTCCAGGAACCGATGCAGCCCGGAGCGGTCCTTCTGCACCCGCGGCGGGCTCCGGCGGGCGGCGGGCTGGGGGCGCACGAGGTCGAACAGGTGAGCCCGCTCGGCGTCGTCCATGCCCAGCGCGCCCGCGATCGCCTCCAGCACCCCGGGCGTGGGGCTGATCTGCCGCCCCTGCTCCAGCCGCGTGTAGTGGTCGGTGCTCACCCCGGCCAGCTGAGCGACCTCCTCGCGCCGCAGGCCCGGCACCCGCCGGTAGGCGCCGCGCTCGGGCAGGCCCGCCGACTCCGGGCTGATCCGGGCACGACTGCGGCGCAGAAACTCACTCAGGTCCACATTTCATGCCATACCTCCATGCTCCCCGCCGACCGTGCCGCGGAACGCCACGAGCCTGGGTCGCCGCGTCCTAGGAAGCCGTTGACCAGGACAATCCGCCCCCGCTACCGGCCCCTGCCGCGCCCCTGGCCGGTGATGTCGTGGAAGAGCGGCACCCGATCGCCCCGCGGTACCCGGACCGCACCCGAACCGACCGACCTGGCGACGCCTCGCGCGCCGCCGTACGAAAGGAACTTCGCATCGTGAAGGCCTGGCTCATCACTGGCTGCTCCACCGGCTTCGGGCGCTGCCTCGCTCAGGCCGTACTGGCCCACGGAGACCAGGCAGTGATCACCGCCCGCAACGTCGAGCAGATCAAGGACCTTGCCGAGGCCGCACCCGACCGGGCTCTGGCCCTGCCGCTGGCCGTCACCGACCCCGGACAGGTCCGCGCCGCCATCACCACGGCCCAGGAGCGGTTCGGCGGCATCGACGTTCTGGTCAACAACGCCGGCATCGGCTACTACGCCGCCACCAAGTTCGCCGTCGAGGGCCTGACCGACGCCTTGCGACAGGAGGTCGCCCCGCTGGGTATCACCACGCTGCTCGTCGAGCCCGGCCCCTTCCGCACCGATTGGGCCGGGCGTTCCGCCCATGAGACACCGCCCGAGCGGGAGATCGCCGACTACGCCGACACGGCCGGCGCGCAGCGTGCCGCGTTCCGCGCGGACACCGGCAAGGAGCCCGGCGACCCTCACGCCGCCGCCCGGGCGATCATCACCGCCCTCGCCGCCGACACCCACCCCCAGCGCCTGCTGCTGGGCGCCCCGGCGTACAGCATGGCGATCGAGCAGCTGGAGTCGATGCTCGCCGAGATCCGCGCGAACGAGGCACTGACGAAGTCGGCCGACTTCGACGCCCCCGCCGCCTGACCTCCGTCCCGTGAACGACCGATTCGAGGCCGCAAGATGACAGGTAACGCGTTCGTCTCTACGCGTCCCGCTCCTGCCGATACGGGAGCACTCTGGAGGCATGATCGGCAGACGGGTCGATGGCTGTACAGACCCGTGGCCGGCCCGGCGCTGGCCCGCATGGCGTGGAGTGTAGGTATGCGGGCCGTGTGTACGTGGGTCACTTCGCCTGGAAGCCGCCGTCGATGTTCAGGATCGTGCCGGCCACGAACGACGCCTTGTCGGACAGGAGCCAGTGGATGCCCTCGGCGATCTCCTTGGGCTGGCCCATGCGGCCCATCGGGTGCATCGCGATGATGGTCTGCTCGTCGTACTGGCCGAGGGTGATGGCTCGCGCGATGACGTCGGTCTTGATCGCGCCGGGGGCGACCGCGTTCACGCGCACGCCTTGGGAGGAGTATTCCAGGCCCGCGGTCTTGGTCAGCCCGACGACCGCGTGCTTGGTGGCCGCGTATGGACCGCTGTACGGGATGCCGTTGAGGCCGGCGATGGAGGCGAGGTTGACGATGGCGCCCCCGCGGCCGCCGGCGAGCATTTCCTTGATCTCGCGCTGCAGGCACAGGAACAGGCCCATCACGTTCGTCGACAGCATCTGCTGGAACTTGACCGGGTCGGCGTCGGCGATCGCTGCCGTCTCGTGGGCCAGGCCGGCGTTGTTGACCGCGTAGTCCAGGCGGCCGTACTCCGACAGGACGGAGTCGAACAGGGCGGTGATGCTCTGCGGCGCGTGAGCTCCGGAGACGAGCGATCCTTGACACCACGGCTGCGATGCTGAATGAGATGCCAGTCGCCGAGGTCAGCCTCAATGAGCTGAGCCGACGCGTCGGCCTGGCCAAGTCCAACGTCCTGCGCTACTTCGAATCGCGCGAGGCCATCCTGCTGGAACTGCTGGACCGCGCGTGGAAGCAGTGGATCGCGGACCTGCCCGACCGATTGGCTGCCGAGGTCGGCGAAGGCGGCTCCATGGGGGAGCGCGGTGACCGGCTGGCCACGGTCCTCACTCGATCACTGGAGGAACGCCAGGTGCTGTGCGACCTCCTCAGCGCGCAAGCCGGCGTTCTGGAGCGCAATCTTTCCGCCGACCTGGCCGGCTACTGGAAAAGGACGGCCATCGGGAACGTCGACGCCATGGCTCGCCTGATGCGGCACTACCTGCCCGAACTGGGCGACCGCGCCTGGATCTTGTGTGCTCAGGCCATCATGGTCGCTGCCGCGGCCTGGACCCATGCGCGCCCGTCCGCGGCCATGCTCGACGCCTACGACGCCGATCCTCCCTGGCGGCGCTGCGCATGGACTTTGCCCCTACCTTGCAGGACATGCTGTCCGCATTGGTCGCCGGCACCCTGACCCGCGCCGCCACGCCCTGAGAGGGCATTTGATTTGAGTAGATTGCGCCCTATATCCCAGTAGGCATCTCGCCAGGTTGGAGTTCTTTCGTCCGTTATGCGCTTGGTCAGGTGCGGCTCGGGCCATGCGGAGGCCAGGGCCTTGACGGTCGTCCGCCGGCCGACCCCGTACTTCTTCTCGATCGCGCGGCCCGACGTCCCCAGGCGGGCCATCCCGGCGGATCGGGGTGTCGTCAAGAGTCGTGCCATCGGGTACACGCGATCGTGTTGACCCTGGTGACAGCTCTCGAAGCTCGCTGGGGTTCACCTGCAGAATGCTGATTCTGTCCCACCAATCCGGCTCGCTGACCTGGGCTCACGCAATCGCGTGTACCTGCTGACTGTTTCCCGGTGGCACGCCCGGCCAGCCGACAACGCCACGGATGATCGTCGACCGACTGAAGAGAGAAGGAATCTCACCACTCGCCGCGCGAAGCGGAACCTGGCTTCAACTCGTCCGTGAGGCCCCACCCTCCGTACTCGCGCGCTCTCGGTGTTCATCCGATCACGGCCATGCGATATGCAAAGCTCGCGGGCGCGGACTTCCTCAGCTACCCCCGGCCAGGCGATGTCCATGGATGACCAGAGGCGCCAGCTGAAACGCCTTTGCGTGCTGGCCGGGCGAGCTGTGATCATGCCGCTCATGGGTTGAGCTTTGTGCCGTAGTCGTGAACCACGCCAGCGTGCTGTCCCGTGAACTCCGTCGGTCCTTGGAGGGTTGATCATGTCGTCCGATTCCGTGGAAGCCGTGCTGGTCGTCGTCGACCGGGACGGTGCCGTGCTGTGCGACATGGCCAGCGGCATTCCGGCGCTGCCGCGGATGTGGTTCGACGGCAGATGGCCGCCGATGGGCAGCGAGCTGACCGATCATGTTCGTCGCGAACTCGGGCTGACCACGGTGGTCCTGGAGCCGTTGGACTTCACGACAGTGGTACTACTGGCGGCGGGCGGAGCGCAGCCGCTCTCCGCCGATGGGTTCGCGTGGCACGGTCACGATGCGGTGAGCGGGCAGAGCCTGGTCCTCGACCGCCGGGCGGCGCGATCCCGGCCGCTCGCCTCCGACTGGTTCAGGCCCGGCTGGTTCGAGCGAGCCGAGTCCTACATCGACGGGGAGATCAAGGCTGCCGGTCGCGTGCGCCTCGGTCCCAGCCGCCAGATCAAACACTGGAGCATGTCCGCTGTGCTCCGCACGCCGACCGACCGGGGTGACCTGTACCTGAAAGCAGTCCTGCCGAGGCTGGCTCACGAACCGGACATCACTCGATACCTTGCGTCATTGCGCATCGCGCCGTTCGCCACCATCACCGCGATCTCACCCGATGACCGCTGGTGGCTCGCCGAGGACTTCGGCGGTGTGGACGGCTGGGCGGTCTCCACAGAGCAACGTCGCGCGTGCCTGACCCAGCTGGTCATGGTGCAGAAGGAGACCATCGGCCGCGGGGACGAGCTGATCGCCGCGGGGTGCGCCCCGCTCACGCCGGCATCGCTGGCCGACGACGTGCGGTCGACCCTGGCCCGCGACGACATCTGGCGGGCGCCCAAACTTCAGAAGAACCTGCACCGGGCGCTGACCGACGAGGAGGCCGACCAGCTGCAGGAACTGACCCCGTACCTCGTCGCGTGCGCCGAGCACCTGGACGAGGCGGCCATCCCGGCGACGATCGTCCACCGCGATTTCCACCCGGGCAATGTGGTCGTGCGCGACGACGAGATCCTGCTGCACGACTGGAGCTTCGCCACTGTCACGAACCCGTTGTTCGATCTGGCCTCATGGCTGCTCGACGCGTCTGAGCCGGACGCCGCAAGCTACCTCGAGGCCTGCTTCACGGCCTGGGCCGACACCGTCGCTCCGGAACGGATGCGGAGCGCGTGGCGCGTGGCCAAGCCGCTCGCCGCGATGGTGGAGATCATGAAGCTGATCGAGCTGGCCGACATCGTCGGACCGGATCACGACTTCAACTGGCTACCGATGACCTACGGCTGGGGGCGGCGGCTGCTGCACGCGGCCACCGACCCCGACCTGACCATCAACGGTTGGCGAAAGTAGGGGCCCATCGGTCGCGCTCGGGGCCCACTCGACGCCCGGGACCGCATCGCGCCGGACTTATCCCACGCCATGTTCGAGCCCGAAACCAGCCGGCCGCGGCCCGGTCACGCCGTATGCTGGCCGTCCTCTGACCAGGTAAAACCTGGACGCCTGTACCTGGTGACACGAGTTTTGCCGACACCCAAAAGCAGGTCCTGTCGGGGTTGATCAAGTCGCGCAGGAGGTGGAGGCGTGGCTCCTGGGTGATCGTCTCGTGCGTGGTGCGCTGATGGCAGGGCGGGTGCGAGGTGTGACACGACCATGACACGGCGCGGACGAGGCGGGGACACGTCCCATCGACAGTGGATGGGTTGACCGGCGAGCAGGTCACGGAAGGTGTGGTGACGGCCGGCGGCGTGTCGCGGGCGTTGTTGGTGGTGGTCCTCGCCATCTACGACACCTGCGCGGCGCCCATCGGCGAGACGGCACGACAGATCATCACGTGACCCGCCCGCGCACCTGGCCGGCCCTTTCCGTTCCTCGAAGGAGTTGCTGTCTTGAAGCACTTGTCCGTTGCCACCGCAACGGTGGCAGCCCTGCTGCTGGCCACCGCCTCGCCCGCGACGGCCGCCGGCGCCACCGCGGTCGGTGACGTTCGGCAGGCCATGGAGAAGCTGGCCGAGACGCCCGGCGTGGTGGGCGCGATCGGCGGTGCGTACGTGGACGGCAAGCTCGCCGGCCAGGGCACCGCCGGGTCGGCGACTGCTCAACGGCAAAGGCGGCCCGATCCCGGCGGGCTCCCGCTTCCGCATCGCTTCGCAAACCAAGGTGATGGTGGGCACCGTGCTCCTCCAACTCGTCAAGGAGGGCGAAATCCGACTGGACGACAAACTCGCCGATGTGCTGCCCGAGGTGGCCGCCGCCGGGCTGGTGGAACGAGCCGACGAGATCACCGTCCAGCAACTGGTGCAGCACACCTCCGGCATCCCCGACTGGTTCTACAAGAGCGGTACGACCGAACCGGCGTTCGACGTCTTCGACTTCACCACCGACCACCCACCCATCGACATCGTGGAGATGACGCGTGGCCTGCCGCGTACCGGCGAGCCGGGTGAGAAGTTCACCTACTCCAACACCAACTACACGCTCATCGGCATGATCATCGAGAGGGTGACCAGGCACACTCTGGCGAACGAGCTGGACCGGCGGCTGTTCCGCCCGCTCGGCATGATCCGGACGTACCACATCACCAAGCCGCCGGAGGGCATCGAGGGCCCGCACGGGCACGGCTACTACCCCGACTCCACCGGCACCCCGCGCGACGTGCACCGCTACAACGCCAGCTTTTTGGGCTCCGGCGCCGGCGGCGTCGTCTCGACCGCACAGGACGTCAGCACCTTCTGGCGGGCCCTCACCCAGGGCAGGCTGCTGCCGCCGTCCCTGCAGGAGGTCCTCACCCGCGGCCCCCAACCCAGCGTGCGACAGGACACACACCAGTGCGAAGAAGACCTGAAGATGTTCGGCGGCTCGGCGCCCGGCTTCACCACGCTGATCCTCTACTCGACCGATGGCCGGCAGCAGTTCGAGATGTCCGTCACGCGCAGCACCACCGATGACGACGCCATCATTCCCGCGATGGTCAAAGCCGGCCAAGCCGTCCTCTGCCCGACGGGCGTCGCGTAGCACCGGCGCCCACTCGTCGACAAGATTCCGGGGCTCGAGAGGCCAAAGGAGCAGCCGAACCAAGGGTTCGAGGTCTCCACGCGCCATGGCGATGGCCTACCAGGACCACAGCCCCAGAGCCCAGGCGATCCACCTGATCCGTCTCCGTACAGCCCTGGACAGGGCCTGGAGTTCGCACGGCCGCGGCCCCCGCCGTGCTCAGTGCGCCGGACACGGAGACCCAACACATGCCGGGTGGAAATCGATGAGCAGATCCTCGGCCGGCCCTGAACCCCCCAGTTGGCTTACAGGATGAGAGTACCGCCCTGCTGGCCGGCGCATGAGCAGTCAGGCGCTGTGCTCTCAGCGCCACCGGTAGCGAGTCTGGGACGACTCGCTACCGGTCGCGAAGGCGAACCCCTTGTCCGGCTGGACGCGGTAGAGCTGAACATTCCCGGTCCGAATGGCGTCGCCCAGTTGATACCAGGTTCCGTCCTCGCGGGTGAGCTGCCAGCCATAGGCCTGTTCGAACGCGGCCGCCACGGCCTGCCTGGTGGCCTGGTCGGTGACCAGGCTCGCAGTGCCCTCGATGACGTAGTCCATGCCGGTCAGGGTGTCGGTTCCGGTGGTCAGCGCACAGTGCCGGTTGGCGCTGAGGTTCTTGGCCTTCTGCTCGTTGTCGCCGGTGGTGAACCACATCGCGCCGAGCGCCCAGATCGCCAGCAACGGTGTCACGTGGGGGCGGCCGTCCCGGCGCACTGTGCACAGCTGGAATTTCTGGATCCGGCGCAGTGCCCACTCCGTCGCCTCCCACGGCGTCGGGCTGGCGCCGGGCGAGGAGAACGGACCGAGGCTGGTCTGCGGCGCGGTCGAGTCGCCGGCCGTATGAGTGGACATCATCTTCTCCTTGTGATCGTCGCGAATTCCGCCCCGCCGCATCGGCTGGGAACGCTCAGCGGGTGCCGGCGAGATGGCCGGCCAGGATCCTGGTGACCGACAGCGCGGTGTCGAAGTTCGGGACGAGCCGGGTTTTCGTCAGCGCGAACGCGACGCCTCGCGCGGGGTCGGCGTAGGCGTAGCTGCCACCCCCGCCCGGCCATCCGAACGCCACGGAGTTCTCCTCGGCGGGGGCGCCCATCCTGCCGATCGGGAAGCCCAGCGCCATCCGCGCCGGAGTGCCGAAAACCTGATCCACACCCTCGTACGCGAGCGTGGACAGCCGCGCCAGCCGCGCAGAGTCCACGAGCTTGCCCTGCAGCACGGCGTCGAACATCGCGGCAAGGCCATGCGCAGTGACGCTGGCCACCGACGGTATGTCGGCGCAAAGGATCTCGCCGTTGTTGCCGAAATAGGCACTCGGCCGGCTCTCCCACGGCGCGAGAATGGCATCATCATCGTCGTCCGGGCCGGCAGGCCATTGCCACGCCTGCTGCTCCAGGCGCGCCAACTCCGGCAGCGCCTGCCGCGGAGCGGCGAAGCAGAGCTGTCCCTCGATGTCGAGCGGCGCAGTGATCCACTCACGCAGCAGCTCGCACGTGCGCCGCCCGGTCGCGCGGCGCGCCAGCTCACCGATGAGAAAGCCGAAGGTGTAGGAGTGGTAGCCCATGGCGGTGCCTGGCCGCCAGCGCGGCTCGGTGTCGGCCAGCGCCGCGCACACCCTCGGCCAGTCGGGAAGCTCGCCCGGGGTGATCTCGCGCGGCATGGCAGGAAGACCGACCGTGTGGGTCAGCACGTGCCGCAGTGTCGCCTCGGCCTTGCCGTGCGCCCCGAACTCGGGCCACAGGTCCGTGACCGGGCTGTCGTAGTCGAGGAGACCACGCGCGACGAGCAGGTGCGCGAGCGTGGCCGCGACGTTCTTGCCGGTGGAGAAACTGAAGATCGGCGTGCCGGAGGTGAGCGGCCGCCCGGTGGCCGGGTCGGCCGTGCCGGCCACCGCGTCGACGATCAGCGTGCCGTCCTGATAGACAGCGACCTGCACACCGGTCTCCGCGCCAGTATCGACCAGCGCATCGATATGACGCTGAATCTGTTCCTGTATCTCACTCATCGCTTTCCTCGTCACTTCCTCGCCCGCACGGAGCAATCGCCCCTCCGGCCGGTGGAGAGTGGTGTGCCGCCCGCCCGTTGCTGTACCAGTCGACCAGGGAACCGCGCTGTCGGCCGGACGGGCCACGAACCCGACCCCGCCGTTCACGGACTCGACGGTGCCGCGAGAGTCGCACACCGTGCGCGGTCCCGGTCACAGGCATCCTGAATCCTTCTCGCGTGGGGCACCTTCCGAAGGTAAGACAATCGACGGCGGGAAAAC
Organism: Nonomuraea sp. JJY05; assembly: GCF_043496855.1. Classification (NCBI taxonomy): domain Bacteria; kingdom Bacillati; phylum Actinomycetota; class Actinomycetes; order Streptosporangiales; family Streptosporangiaceae; genus Nonomuraea; species Nonomuraea sp. JJY05. The sequence continues at coordinate 6,630 of NZ_JBIEIS010000083.1, read as the reverse complement.
TCATCGTGCCGGACAGAGCCAGCCGACGGCGGCCACCTCGGAGACAACCTTCAGCCACTGAAGTCGAGTTGGGCCGGACACCGTCAACCCCGCACGCATTGCCTGTTCCTCTGGGTGCTGCTACTTCTCACCGACATTCCGCGGCCCGATCACCCCTCAAGTGCTGTTCAAACTGCGGATCTGGCTCAAAGTCCGTGAAGCTGTCACGTCTTGTGATCACATTGTCAGTGCGGGTGGTCGTCAGGTGATCGCGATTTCGTAACTCGACGCGCAGATGAACGGCCGCGTCGTCATGATCTGGTTCATCCCGGAACTGATCATCACGAGCGGCCGCGAGGTCATTGTGCAGCATGCCCTGGCAGGCGAGGAAGCTCGCCGTGTTCTTCTGCTGTTCCCACATCTCAGCCAGGTGCATATCGAGGCCATCGAGCAGGATCAGCGTGGCCTGCTGATCACGGCTCGGACCAGAGCTGACCGTGCGATATGTCACCAATGCGCCACCCCGGCAGGCAGACGGCACAGCCGTTACCGTCGTCGTCTTCACGATCTGCCGTCCTCAGGACGGCCCATACTGACCGACTTGGAGGTCCGCCGGTTCTTCTGCGACAACCCCGCCTGTGACGTTCGCACCTTTGTCGAGCAGATCCCCACGCTGACCACGCGGCATGCCCGCCGTACTCCGCTGCTGCGTGCCGCGCTGGAAGCCATGCTGGAAGCCATCGCCCTGGCGTTGGCCGGACGCGCCGGAGCGCGGCTGGCGTCCGTGCTGGGTCTGGCAGTCGGCCGCTCCACACTGATCCGGCCGATCCACGCCCTCCCCGACCCCGAGATCGGCCGGCTCACCGCGGTGGGCGTGGACGACTTCGCCCTGCGCCGGACAACAGCTACGGCACCATCCTGATCGACATGACCACCCATCGGCCCATCGACCTGCTGCTCGACCGCCAGGCCGACACCCTCGCCGACTGGCTTCGAGCCCACCCCGAGGTGGAAGTGATCTGCCGGGACCGGGCCAGTGCCTATGCCGAGGGCGCTCTCACGGGCGCGCCCCAGGCCAGGCAATGTGCCGATCGGTGGCACCTGTGGCACAACCTGATCCAAGCCGTGGAACGGTCGGTCGCCCGGCATCGCTCCTGCTTACCAGACCCTCAGGCCGACTTTTGCGAGCAGCCCGAGCCGCCCGAGCAGCCATCGGCAGCGCCGAGCACCACCGGCAAAGGTTCAACGCGGTTCGCTGACCGCACCCGTGCCAAGCACGCCAGAATCCATGAGTTGAAGGCGGCCGGGCATAGCCTGCGCTCCATCGCCCGCCAACTCGGCATGACCGACCGCACAGTGATCCGATACGCCCACGCCGCCACGCCCGAGGAACTGTTGTGGGGTCAGTGGACCAACAAGCCCAGCGTCGTCGACGACTTCAAGACCTACCTGCACCAGCGCTGGCAAGAGGGCGAACGCAATGCCACCCGCCTGCTGAAAGAGATCACCGCACTCGGCTACCGCGGCAGCTACGGCGCGCTCAGTGACTACCTGCGCCCCCTGCGCGCGCCCCGCCCTGTCGCCCCGCCGACACCTTCGGTCCGCAAGGTCACCGGCTGGCTCGCCACCCGCCCCGACCGGCTCGAAGAGATCCACCAACTCCAGCTCAAGACCGTCCTGGACCGCTGCCCGGAACTGGCCGCACTCCTCAAGCACGTCCGCTCTTTCGCCATTATGCTCACCCAACGCCGAGGCCAAGACCTTCCCGGCTGGCTCACCGCGGTGAAAGCCGAAGACCTGCCCGCGCTTCACGCCTTCGCAAGCGGCCTCGAGCGCGACCTGGACGCCGTCACCGCCGGCCTGACCCTGCCCTGGAGTTCCGGCCCGGTGGAAGGCCACGTCAACCGCATCAAAATGCTCAAACGCCAGATGTTCGGCCGCGCGAGTTTCCCGCTTCTGCGCAAACGAATACTCCTCACGCCCTAGCGATCATCACGCACCGTCACCCATTCACGGACTTTGAGCCAGATCCGCTACTCACCAGCAAAATCATCATCGGGATGTTCAGCGCGCCCATGACCATCTGGGCACAATCGCTGCGCATGGCGCGCTATCCCGGTACCTCTGCGTGGCAGGGGCTTCGCCATCCTCAGGACGCTCATGCAGGCGACGCCCCCGATTGACGCCGCCATCGTCACACCGCTCCTGGCCGCCGGCATGCTCGCTCCGGCTGCCCTGATCATGACCGTCATCGCGGCCGTGCCCGCCGTCGTCCTGTTGAGCACGGCCAACGGAGATGTACGCGACGCCTGACACAGGGGGCATCACCTGCGGATCCGTTGAAGATTTCGCCGGGTGGGGGGTGCGCACGAAGGCCGCGCCCTCGTCCAATCAGCTCCATGTGTTCCCGTTCACCGTTCGCCTTTGGATGACGAGGATTCTTCTTATGCGCGCAACTTCGCGCCCCACTTTCGTGTTCGTTCACGGCGGTTCCAGCAATGCCCGGGCCTGGGGCCCTGCAGAACGAGCTGGCCCTGCTCGGGCACCGTTCGTACGCCGTCGACCTGCCCGGCCACGGCGATCGAGCCGATGTCCCCGCCGCCTACTACCGGCTGCCGTACGACGCCGCGGCACTGGCTGACGCCGCCTCCGCGCTGCGTGCCGTCACGTTGCAGGACAACGTGCGGCACGTTGTCGACGCCCTGCGCCGGCTCGCCGAACACGGCCCGGTCGTGCTGGTCGGCAACAGCCTCGGCGGGCTGACCATCAGTGCCGTCGCCAACGCCGTACCGGACCTGCTCGACCGCGTGGTCTACCTGTCCGCGCTGTGTCTGAGCAGCCCGGCCATGCTCACCGAGGCGTGGGACGTGGTCGACGACAACCTGCTCGACGCTGCGGCGGCCCGGATCGCCGTGCCCGGCGTGCCCGACCCCGGTGTGGCCCGGCTGAACTGGCGCAGTGCCCACGCCGACCCCGAACTGTTCGCCGAGTTGAAGGCGGCCCTCATGGCCGACTCCACCGACCACCAGTTCCGGCTGTTGCTGGACTCCATGGACCCGGACGAGAACCACGCGGTGCTGGAGCCGGGGGCACTGGTCACGGCCGACGGGTGGGGACGTGTCCCGCACACCTACGTCCGCCTGTCGCAGGACCGCAGCATCACCCCAGCCGTCCAGCGCAACTGCTCAAGGGCGCGGCCTGGGCGGCGGTCAAGGACAGCGTGCTGACCGACCTGGGATTGCCCGAAGACCCGGCCGCGCTGCTGGCCGAGCATGCCGAGCGGCTGGATCGCGCCTACCGGGTGGTGCGGGCCGGGCTGGCCGCCAACACCTCCGTCACCATCGACGACGACGGCAAGATCCACGTCGCCAGCGTGAAGGCGATCGAGGAGCCGCCGTCGCTGATCGACCTGCGCAAGCGGGTGGAGGCGATGATGCCGCGGGTGGACATCTCCGAGGCGGTCGTGGAGGTGCTGGGCTGGTGCCCGAAGTTCATGGAGGCCTTCACCTCGATCGCCGGCACCGGCCCGCACCTGGACACCCTGGACATCTCGGTGGCGGCGTGTCTGACCGCCCAGGCGCTGAACATCACCTATGGGCCGATCGCGGTCAAGGGCGTGCCCGCGCTGGAGCGGCACCGGCTTGGCTACGTCGACCACACCTACCTGCGCGCCGACAACTACGGCGCGGCCAACCCGCACCTGATCGCCAAGCAGGCCGGGATCGGTTTCGCCCAGGTGCTGGGCGGCGGCCTGGTCGCGGCCATCGACGGCATGCGTTCGTCGTCCCGGTGCCCTCCGCTTACGCCCGGCCGAACAAAAAGTATTTCGGTCCGAAACGCGGAATAACATGGCTGAATATGATCAATGACCAGGCGTTCGGTATCGCGTCGAAAATCGTGTCCGGTACCGAACGGGATTGCCTGCACGCGCTGGACGTCATCTTCGGATCGGGCGAGGGACGCCGGGCTGACGTGATTGCCGCGGATACCGGATCGTACAGCGATCTGGTGTTCGGGCTCGCGCATCTGCTGGATAAAGAATATAGGCCGGCGCTGGCCGATCTGCCGGACCAGAAGTTGTGGCGGGTGCAGGCCGATGCCGACTATGGGGCGCTGAACGTGCTGGCGCGCGGGCGGCTGGATCTGGGCAAGGTGGCCCGGTGGTGGCCGGACCTCCTGCGCCTGGTCGGCTCCATCTACACCAGCGCCGTCAACCCCTACGACGTGGTACGGATGCTGCAACGCGAGGGCCGGCCGACCGCGATGGGCGAGGCGATCAACACCTACGGCCGCATATTTAAGAGTTTGCATGTGCTGGCGCTGATCGATGACGAGGGCATGCGGCGCGGCATCAAAGGCATCCGCAACCTTCAGGAAGGCCGCCACGATCTGGCGCAGAAAGTCTTCCACGGCCGCAAAAGCCAGGTGTTCCAGCGGTATTACGAGGGGATGGAGGACCAGTTAGGAGCTCTGCGCATTGTTTTGAATTGCCTGGTGCTGTGGAACACGGTCTACATTGACGACGCTTTGCGTCAGTTGCGGGCGCAGGGCTATCCGGTGCTGGATGGCGACGTGGCCCGGCTCAGTCCGTTTATCAGGCGGCACATCAATGTGCACGGCCGCTATTCCTTTCAACGTTCGCAGCTGGGTGGCGGGCGGCGGGCTTTGCTTGATCCTGACGCCAACGACGCCGACGACGAGGATTGATGGCGATTCCGGCCTCGTCACCCCGGCTCCCACGACTGCCCGTGTCCGGGAGGGCGTCTCCCTCCGCCGAGGGCGTTGGTGGTGGTGCGCAGGGCGGTGATGAAGGCGGTCGTGGCCGGCGGGTCGGGTGGTTCGCCGAACGTGGCGAGGTAGATGCGGCGCCGGAACCCGGTCAGCTCGCTGGCGACGACCCCGTCCGCGTGATGTGAGCGCAGTGCGAGGCCGGGCATGGTGGCGAGCCCGAGCCCGGCGGCGACGAACGCCTGCTGGACGATCATGTCCTCGCTGCTGTAGATGATGCGCGGGCTGAATCCGGCGGCTTCGCAGAACTGGAGCAGCTCACCACGGCAGTTCTCGCAGCCCGCGATCCACGCTGACTCCCGGTGGTCCGCCAGCGTCTGGTCAGGATGACGGCTGAGCAGGTACATCGGATCGTCGAGAAGATAGGAGTAACGGACGCCGTCATCCGGCACGTCGTCGTCATAGCGGTGCACGATCGCCAGGTCGGCCGAGCCGTCGCGCAGCCGCTGCAGGGCCACCGTGGGAAAGGCGTCGGACAGGTGCAGTTCGATGTTCGGGTACGACTGCGCCAGCGCCATGGCCGCGGGCGGGACCAGGACGCTCAGGGCCGAGCTGAAGGCCGTGAGGCGGACCCGGCCGGTCTGTAGCCCGAGCTGGGCGGCCAGTTCGGCGCCGGCCGCGTCGACCCGGCCGACGATCTCCGCCGCGCGGCGGGCGAGCAGTTCGCCTTCGGGGGTGAGCCGGATGCCGCGCCCGACGCGCTGGATCAGCTTGGCTCCGGTCGCCGCCTCCAGCCGGGCCAGATGGTGGCTGATCGAGGGCTGGGAGTAGTGCAACGTCTTGGCCGCCTCGGTGACCGAGCCGTGAGCGGCGACCGCCGCAAGGACGCGAAGCCGGACGATGTCGAGCATTCATTAAGCCTATCGATGGATTCTCGCTAAAGGTGGCATTAGACGCATAAGCCCTCTTGGGTGCAGGCTCGTCGGTGAGCCGGGATGGGCTGAATGGCCGGGTCAACCACAACGGCCGAATGCCGTGCAGGCCCGACGGCGGACGAGAGTAAGGGAATCCACAGCAATGCGTACGTACCAGGAACTGTTTCGAACGCCCGAGTTCACCCCGCTGTTCGCGGCCTCGTGCGCGCAGGTCGCCTCGACCACGCTGAACGGGCTGGCGCTCGCCACACTGGTGTACGCCCACACGGACTCCCCGTTGCTTGCCGCGTTGAGCATGTTCGGGCCGTCGTTCGCCGAATTGCTCGGCGCCACCACGCTGCTGTCGGTGGCCGACCGGGTGCGACCGCGTACGGCGCTGACACTGACCGCGCTGGCCGGCGGCCTGGCCGGCTTGGCGCTGGCCATGCCGGGCATGCCGCTGTGGGCGATGTTCGCGGTGATCTTGGCTCTGGGCCTGGTCGGCTCGATCGGCGGCGGTGTCCGGTACGGCCTGCTCAACGAGATCGTGCCACCGAACGGGTACGTACTCGGCCGCTCGGCGCTCAACATCTCGGTCGGCGCGATGCAGATCGCCGGCTTCGCGCTCGGCGGCATCATGCTGGCGCTGGTGTCGCCGCGTGCGACGCTGGCCATCAGCGCGGCGCTGGCCTTCGTCGCGGCTCTGGTGCTGCGGTGGGGACTCAGCGACCGGCCGGCGCGGGCGTCCGGCCGCCCGTCCGTCGCGGCCACCTGGCGGGTCAACCGGCACCTGCTGTCCACGCCGGCCCGCCGGGCCGTCTACCTGGCGGCGTGGGTGCCCAACGGCCTGGTGGTGGGTTGTGAGGCGCTGTTCGTGCCCTATGCGCCGCGGGCCGCCGCCGCGCTGTTCGTCGCGGCGGCGCTGGGCATGCTGTTCGGCGATCTGGCCGCCGGACGGTTCCTGTCGCCACAGGGGCGGCGGCGGTACGTCACCCCGCTGTGATTCTTG
>NZ_JBIEIS010000082.1:0-33457 GCF_043496855.1 Nonomuraea sp. JJY05 | reverse complement strand
AACCCGGAAGTTAAGCTTCTCTGCGCCGATGGTACTGCACTCGGGAGGGTGTGGGAGAGTAGGTCGCCGCCGGACAATCTTTGGAGGGGGTTCGACGCCTTGGGCGTCGGACCCCCTTTTTTTGTGTTGTGCGTCCAGGGGGAGCTGTGAGGCGCTCTCTCGTACGGCCGACTGGCCGCCCGTACCCGACACCCGGGACGGGTGTCTACGCGCCCGAGGCGTCGGCTCCGGGCGCCGCATTCTCATACGTGTGCCGCCGCACTCATCCGGCCCGCTGCGCATCGGTCTGCATGCCGCAGCGAATTCGAGTGCCGGCCCCGTTGCCTCCGTTGAATGGAGGACGCGCGTCGGGCGCGCTCGGCGGGTGACCACAGAGGGTGACTTCGGCGGCGAGAAGGAGCCGGCGAGGGCGAATTGGTGAGGCTCCGAGTGGTTCCTCCCGATGGCTACTCTCTGCATCCGCCCATGAGTAACCGGAGAGCCCAGCAGGCGGCGGGCCGCGCGATTAGGCTGGAAAGCCTTGCTGGTGAAGGCGTCGACAGCGAAGAGGCGCACACGTGACCGTTGGCGGGCGGTGGTCGGATATCCAGATGCAAGCGGGCTGCAAGCTGTACAAAATGGAATTAGGGCTGGGCGTGTCGCGTGGCGAATGCGGAATCGTCGGTTACCGTCCAATGTGTAGGGACGTGCCGATTACGGTGAGTTCCTGAGGAAAGGACAAGCCGATGGGGGCAGTGCGCAAGGTGGTGAGCTACCTTGGCCTGAGCGGGGTCGATCACTACGACGAAGGCTACGACGACGACGAGAACTACGAGGACGAGTACGTCCCCGCGACCGAGCGGGCCGCCAGGCGGTGGCGCGCGAACGTCGACTCGTCACGAATCGTGATGGTCCAGCCGCTCAAGTACAACGACGCGCCGTTGATCGGCCAGCACTTCCGTGACGGACAGACGGTGATCATGGACGTCTCGGGCATGGCCATGCCTGAGGCGACGAGGATGGTCGACTTCGCCGCCGGGCTGGCCTATGGGTGCGAAGGGCGGATCGAGCGCATCGCCGACCGCGTCTTCCTGCTCGCGCCGGCGCACGTGGAGATCGAGACCACCTGAGTGTGGTAACCGGGCCGCTGGGCCGTGGTCGGCGCGCAGAGGCGGGCTGCGCTGACCACGACCGCCCGGCGGGGTCGAACCGGTGGCCGGGTACGGCGGCGGATCGTCGATGCGCCACCGACCTGGGCCATTCAGGCGAGCCGCCGGCGAGTCGCGGTCCGCTGGCTCCTGGACGATTTCTCGACGACGACCAACCTCCCAGGTCAACCCAGTTGCGGCCGACTGATCAAGGGCCGCTTCCCGACGAGCGACCCGCCCGCGGCACGCTGCCGGGACCGCCCCCGAGCCGATTACCCTAAGTGTCCACCCCGATGACCGAGCGCCCCGGTGGCCACCGACGGCCTGGGCGCCCAGCAGGGCGGCGCAGGTCTGGCCGGAGTTTGGCAGCAGAGCGGCGCAGGTCTGGCCGGAGCCGGGCAGCAGCAGCCCCACCATCCCGCCCGGCGACATGCCCAGGCCGATTGAGCGTCCACTTCGCTCGCGGAGGGTTCGGTGGCTGCAAGCGTCCATTGCGTTGAGTGAGGGGTTGCTGAACCACCTCCAGCCCGTTGACCGAGCGCTCCGACGGCCGCAAGCGTCCATTCCGCTCGCCGAGGATTCGGTGGCTGCAAGCGTCGACTACGTTGAGTGAGGGTCGGGTCGCTGGACGCGAGCCTCCAGCCCGTTGACCGAGCGGCCCGATGACCGTGAGCGTCCTGCCGATATTGCCGAGCAGCCGATGGCGCAAACAGCCCGCCCCGTGTCGCCAGAAGGCCGACAACTGGAAGCGCTCTGCCCGTTCGTCAGCGGCCAACGACCGTAAGCGTGCCGTCGGTCCGTCAAGCGGCCAACGACCGTAAGCGTGCCGTCGGCCCGTCAAGCGGCCAACGACCGTAAGCGTGCCGTCGGCCCGTCAAGCGGCCAACGACCGTAAGCGTGCCGTCGGCCCGTCAAGCGGCGACAGCCGGAAGCGCGCGGTCCATTCGTCAGGCGATCGACGATCGGAAACGTCCTGCCTGTGTCTCACACGGTCGATGGGCGGTGACGTCCGGTGTGGTGGGCGGGAGTGAGCTGACGGTCGGCGGGGTCAGCTGGCGCGGGGGCCGCGGCGGATGAGGCGGGTGAGCTCGGTCGCGTCCTCAGTGGCCTGCTTCGCGCGCTCGTCCGCCTCCCTGGCGTACGCGTGCAGGGCCCACACCGCCCCCTCAGCCAGCTCCTTCAGCTCGCTGACCTGGGCGGCCACGTACCGGACGTCGGCTTCGACGAGCTTGCGGCGCTGCCAGAGCTGCCACCCGGCCAGGCCGATCATGGCCACCGCCGCGGCGGCGAACAGACTGCTGGAGATCACCGCCCCGACGAGGCAGGCGATGCCGGCCACGATCAGGAGCATGGCCGCCCATGGGCGGGGGCGGGGCATGACGCCGTCCGCGATGATCGCGGCCTCGGCGGCGGCCAGCGACGACGCCTCGGGGCCCTCCGGGCGCAGGTGGATGCGGTGGCCGAGAAGGGCGATGGTGAGCGTGGTGGGCGGCGCGAGGCGGCTGTCGGCTTCGAGCTCCTCGGCCACGCCACGCAGGATCGGCCCCGCCACGTGCAGGGCGATCGCCGCGAGGTGCGGGTCGGAGCCGGGGCGCAGGTCTTCGAGCAGGTACGAGCTGAGCGAGGCCATCGGGCCGGCCGGGCCGCCGAGGCCGATCAGGAAGCGCAGGACGGCGAGCGGCTCGTCCTCCGCCCAGCTGGCGGCCGGGCTGCCGGTGCTGTTGTCGAGCGAGATGGCGGTGTCCTGCTCGGACTGCCGCGTCGAGGTGATCTCGGCGCAGCGCCCGCGCAGTCTCGCGAGGCGCGCGGCCGCCACGGCGGGTCTGGCCAGTTCGGGGATCTCGGCCATCTCCGGGAAGTCGACCAGGGACGGCGGCACAACGACCGACGGCTCGCCCGGCACCAGCGCCTGCACCCACTGCTCCGGGTCGGCGTGTTCCTGGACGGCCAGGGCGTCGAGTTTGCGCAGTACGAAGATCTTGCCGGCGGGGCCGTACGCCCCCCTGGCGGCCGCCAGCCAGAGCGAGCGCTGGCCGTGGGAGACCGGCCAGTCGAGTGAGAGCTCGCCGAAGGCGGTGCCGAGCCAGGAGGCGTGGATACGGCTGCCCTGCCCGGACACCGCGAGTGCCAGGCAGAGGAAGAGCGCGGTCTGCTGCTGGTCACGCCCGGCGGCCCTGCTCAGCGGCTCCAGCGGGTCTTCGCCCGCGAGGATGGCGACCAGCGCTTCGATGGCCGGGGGCAGCCAATAGCCGGGTATATCGCGAAAACCTGGTGCGGCGGGAGGCGCGGAGCCCTTGGCGGCGAGGTGAGCGAGCAGCGCCTCAGCGTAACGATGCAACTCCGTAGCCGCTTGGGGGCTCGCAGTCAGGTCCGTGCTCAAGGCAGAGAACTCCCCCATTTCGGCCTCAATTCATGACCGCGTAAAGCCTAGCCGTTCGGGCGCGCCAACCAGGTGAAGGCGCGCCCACGGCGGATCTGCGGGCTTTGAGCCAACTGCCTGTTACATACGCTCGGGAACAGGGACACCCAGAAGGTCGAGCCCCTTCTCCAGAACGTCCAGGACCAGCTTGCACAGGGCCAGCCGGTGCTGCCTGGTCTCCGGGTCGACGCCTTCCTTGGTCACCGGGCACTCATCGTAGAACGTGCTGAAGAGGCTGGCGGTCTGGAACAGGAAGTTGCACAGCCGGTGCGGCTCGGACTCGGTGGTGACCTGGGAGACCAGCTCGCCGAAGCCGAGCAGCTGGAGACCCAGCGCGCGCTCGGCCGGCGCGGCCAGCACGATGGGGCCCGTCGCGTCGGCCGGAGCCATCCCCGCCTTTCGGAAGATGGAGCGGATCCTGGCGGTGGCGTACTGCATGTAGGGGCCGGTGTTGCCGGTGAAGCTGATCATGCGGTCGAAGTCGAGGACGTACTCGCTGTCGTGACTGACCGACAAATCGGCATATTTCACCGCGCCCATGCCGACGGCGTGCGCGATCTCCTTCGTGGTGGCCTCGTCGTAGCCCCGGTCGGCGATGGCCGCCGTGGCCCGGTCGACGGCCTCCTGGAGCAGGTCCATCAGCTTGACGGACTCGCCGGAGCGGGTCTTGAACCGGCGCCCGTCCTTGCCCAGCATCATGCCGATCTGGACGTGCTCGGCCGAGACCGAGTCGGGCAGCCAGCCCGCCAGCCGCGCCGCGGCGAACACCATCCGGAAGTGCAGCGCCTGCTCGTTGCCCACGACGTAGAGGATGCGCTCGCTCTTCAGGTCGTGGACGCGGTAGCGGATCGCCGTCATGTCGGTGGTCGCGTAGCCGTATCCGCCGTCGCTCTTCCTGATGATCAGCGGCAGCGGCTTGTCGTCGGAGCCGGTGAAGCCGGGCGGGAACACGCAGAGCGCGCCGTCGCTGATCACCGCCACCCCGGACGCCTCGAGGTCGTCGCACGTCTTCTGGAGCATGGGGTTGTACATGCTCTCGCCGGCGAGGTCGGCATCGGTCAGCGTCACGCCGAGCAACTGGTAGACCTTGTTGAAGTAGCGGATGGTGGCTTCCATGAACACGTGCCACAGCCGCATCGTCTCGGCGTCGCCCGACTGCAGCGTGGTCACCCGCACCCGGGCGCGCTGCCTGAAGGAGTCGTCGGAGTCGAACTTCGCCCGCGCCGCCTGGTAGAACTCGGTGCCCTGACCGGCCTCCAGCTGCGCGACCGCGGCCTCCTCGCCGATCTCGAGCAGGTGCTCGATGAGCATGCCGAACGGCGTGCCCCAGTCGCCCAAATGGTTCTGCCTGATCACGGTGTTGCCGAGGTGCTCGTGCAGGCGGGCCAGCGAGTCGCCCACGATCGTGGTGCGCAGGTGGCCGACGTGCATCTCCTTGGCCGCGTTGGGCGCGGAGTAGTCGATCACCACGGTCTGCGACGGCGTGATCGTGCCGACGCCGAGCCGCGGGTCGGCCAGCATCCGCGTCGCCTCGGACTCGATCCACGAGTCGTCGAGGGTGATGTTGAGGAAGCCGGGGCCGCTGACCTCGATCGTGCCGGGGAAGTCGGACAGCTCCGTCTTGATCGCCTCGGCGACCTCCCGCGGCGCCCGTCGCAGTCGCTTGGCCAGGCTCATCGCGACGTTCGCCTGGAAGTCGGCGAACTGGGAGGGCCGGATCAGCGGATCTGCGTCGGCGTGCTCCTGGCCGAACGCGCGCGCCAGCGCCTGCTGGACGCGCTCGGTGAGCACTATCTGCGGGTCGGTCATGTTCTAAGGGTACCGGCGACCTTGACAGCGACGCTTATCATTACGGCCGCCACGATCGAGATGCCGACGGCCGTCAGATCGTCGCTGAGGTCGCCGGGTTCGAGGGCGAAGAAATGCCGGACGAAGGGGATCGTCAACCCGATCGCGAACGCCGCCGCCATCGAGGCGACCAGCGCGATCCGCCACCAGTTGAGCGGCCTGGCGATCAGCACGAGCACCCACCAGGTGGTGAGGAAGAGCGTGATCACCGCCGACGTCTGATCCTCCACGAGCGTGGACGTGCCGCTGTGGGCGGCCCAGAACGACAGCAGCACCGCCGCCGCGCACAGAATCCCGGCTGGTACGGCGAAGCGCAGCACTCTGCGGACGAATCCTGGCTTCGACCGCTCGAACGTGGGCGCGAGCGCGAGGAAGAGCGCGGGGACGCCGATGGTCAGGGCGTTCGTCAGGGTGGAGTGGCGGGGCGCGAACGGGAACATGATCCCGGCCACGCCGACCAGCAGCGACAGCACGATCGCGTAGAAGGTCTTGGTGAGGAACAGGTTGGAGACGCGTTCGATGTTGGCCAGCACCCGCCGTCCCTCGCCCACGACGTGCGGCAGCGTGGCGAACTTGTCGTCGAGCAGCACCACCTGCGCGACCGCCTTGGTGGCCGGGCTGCCCGCGCCCATCGCGATGCCCAGGTCGGCGTCCTTGAGCGCGAGCACGTCGTTGACGCCGTCGCCCGTCATGGCCACGGTGTGGCCCCGGGCCTGCAGCGCGGTGACGAACTGCCGCTTCTGCTGGGGGCTGACGCGGCCGAACACGGTGTGGGAGTCGAGCAGCTCGCCCAGCTTGGCCTCATCGTCGTAGGGGAGGTCGCGGGCGTCGATCGAACGGTGCGCGTCCGGGATCTCGAGGCCGGTGGCGATGGCGGAGACCGCGGTGGGGTTGTCGCCGGAGATGACCTTGACGGTGACGCCCTGCTTGGCGAAGTAACGGAGGGTTTCGTGGGCGTCGGGCCTGACGCGCTGCTTGAGCGTGACGAGCGCCACCGCCTCGACGTCTGCCCCGCCCGCCGCGACGTCTGCCCCGCCTGCCTCGACGTCTGCCCTGCTCGCCTCAATGTCCGCCCCATCCGCCTTGATGCGCGTCCCGTTCGCCTGAGGTGCGGGCAGGGTGCGGGCGCGGCCCAGGACGAGCACGCGGGCACCGGTGGCGGCCAGCCCGGCGGCCTGGTCGTAGGCGTCCCCGCCGTCGAGCAGCACGTCCGGCGCCCCCAGCACCCACGCGCCCCGCTCGCCGAAGTCGGCGCCGCTCCACTTGCGCGCCGACGAGAACGGCACCGTCTCACCGGCCGTCCACCCATCCCGGGCACCCTGGTAGCGGGCCCGGATGGCCTGGGCGGTGGCGTTCGGCGAGTGGTCGAGGTGGGCCAGGGCGGCCAGCGCGTCCTCGATCGGATGGTCGTCGCGCAGGGGCAGCACCTGGTCGAGGTCCATGCCGCCGGCGGTGAGCGTGCCCGTCTTGTCCAGGCACAGCACGTCCACCCTGGCCAGGCCCTCGATCGCGGGCAGCTCCTGGACCAGGCACTTGCGGCGGCCGAGCCGTACGACGCCGACGGCGAACGCGATCGAGGTCATCAGCACCAGCCCCTCGGGGATCATGGTGACGATGCCCGCGACCGCGCCGGTGATCGCGGTGCCGAAGTCGGCGGAGTGCTTGAGCTGGCTGTAGATCAGCAGGGCGCCGATCGGGATGACCAGCCAGGTGATGTACTTGATGAAGTTCGCCACGCCCTCGCGCAGCTCGGAATGGGCGAGGTGAAACTTGCTCGCCTCTTCCGCGAGCTTCACCGCGTACGCGTCGGTGCTGACCCGCGTGGCCACGAACGCGCCCGCGCCCGCCACGGCGAAGCTGCCCGACAGGACCCCGTCGCCGGGCTGCTTGTGCACGGGGTCGGCCTCGCCGGTCAGCAGTGACTCGTCGACCTCCAGCCCGTCAGACTCGACCACCTCGCCGTCCACCAGCAGGCGGTCGCCAGGGCCGAGCAGGATCAGGTCGCCTAAGACCAGCTGCCGTGGCTGGACCAGCCGCTCCTCGCCGTCCCGCCGGACCCGGACGGGCGCCTCGTTGATCACCGCGAGCTTGTCGAGCGTCCGCTTCGCACGTAGCTCCTGGACGATGCCGATCAGCACGTTGGCCACGATGACCAGGCCGAACAGGCTGTCCTGCCACTCACCGAAGATCAGGACCAGCGCCCAGAGCACGCCGATGACGAGGTTGAACAGCGTGAAGACGTTCGCCCTGACGATCGCGCTCAGCGACCTGCTCGACCGCCGCGGAACATGGTTGGGCTTCGCCCCCGCCACCTGTGCCGAAGTGAGGCCGTTGGCCACTGTGGAGAGCCGGTCCACATAACCCCCTGTTTCTGTGGATCGGTCACACCCTACGGTGTCACCACAACCTGTGGGAGCGATGTGTGGTGGCTGTCTTGTCGCCGATGCGGGCCACGATTCCGACCGAGGACAGGTCTGCCGCGAGCTTGCAGGCCGCGCTGATCCCGTCGGCCCTGGACGAGCCGTGGGCGATCACGACGGTGCCGTTCAGGCCGAGCAGCACGGCGCCGCCGTACGCCTCGGGGTCGAGGCGGCGGCGCAGCTCGCGGATGCGCGAGCGCTGCATCGCGGCGCCCAGCCTGGCCAGCCTGCTGTCGGTGACGGCCGCCCTGAGCTCGGAGAAGGCGTAGCGGACCGCGCCTTCCATGGTCTTCAGCGCCACGTTCCCGGTGAACCCGTCAGTGGCGATCACGTCCACCTTGCCGGTCAGCAGGTCATGTCCCTCGACGTTCCCCTCGAACCGGAGGCCGGGGGAGGCCTGCAGCAGCTCGTGGGCACGCTTGACGAGCTTGTTGCCCTTCTCGGCCTCGCTGCCGATCGTGAGCAGGCCGACCCTGGGCGTCTCGATGCCGTACGCGAGCTCGGCGTAGGCCGTCCCCAGATGGGCGAACTGCACCAGCATTTCCGGCTTGACCTCGGCGTTGGCGCCCGCGTCTATGAGCACGGTGGGGTTGGGGAGGGTGGGGATGGGGACCGCTATGGCCGGTCTGAGCACGCCTTGCTGGCCTTTGAGCCGTAGCCTCCCGGTGGCCACGATGCCCGCCGTGGAGCCCGCGGACACGACCGCGGCGGCGTCGCCGCGGCGTACGAGATGGCAGGCGACGGCGATGCTCGAACGGGGCCGGCGCAGGCTCGCCAGCGCGCCCTCGTCCATGGCCAGCGCCTCCTCGGCCCGTACGATCGGGACCTCCTTGGTGGCGTCGTGGTCAGCGAGCGCCTCGTAGAGCACGCGAGGCGAGCCGACGAGCACGACGGACAGACCGCGCTCCCTTACGGCGTGCACCGCGCCCGCCACGATCTCGTGCGGTGCGTGGTCGCCGCCCATGGCGTCGATCGCGATGGGCCTGCTGTCGGACAATGATCACCTCGTACGGCATCGAGCCCGCCGCCACGGCTTGACCGGAACGCGGGCTCGGTATGTCCGCATCGTAGGCAAGGCAGGTGTCAGGTTAACCGGCGGGTAGGCCCTGTTGGTTCCCCCGAGTGCCTCTTCCAGTCTCGCCGACCATCCCACCCGACCCCCACATCTGGGTCCCATCACCTGGATCGCCCCGCTCCCGGCCCCTACCGCACCGCCTCCGGACCCCGCCACATCGGGGTTCGGGCGCTTGCGGCGTCGGGGGTGGGCTTGCCGCACCGGCCCGGGCGTCTGCGGTGTTCGGGGCGGGGTCTGCGGCATTGGGCTTCGGCGTCTGCGGCGTCCGGGGGCTTGGCGGCATGGCACCCGGCATTTGCGCGACCGGGGCGGGGCTTGCCGCGCTGGGCGCCGGCGTCTGCGGCGCTTTTGCGCGAGCACCCCGGGCGCGACATCCCGGCGCACATCCGCCACGGCGCATGAGGATGGGAGGCACATCCGCCGGGTGCATGACGGTGCGACGCACAACCGCCGGGCGCATGAGGGTGCGACGCATCCGCCGGGCGCGGGAGGGCGGGACGCGCATCCGCCGGGCGCATGAGGGCGCGGCGCATCCCCCGGGTCCGCGACGGCGGCAGCTGCAAACCGGCGGCGCGGCGCCGTCAAAGCGGGCGTTGCTGAATCGGCGGCGCGGCGGCGTCATGGTGGGCGTTGCCGGGCCGGCGCCGTCGGTGAACGGGAGTGGGCTTCTCGAGAGCTTCGAGGCGGCGGATCAGTGGAGGTTCCAGTCGTCCTTCCCGCGCGACACGATCACCTTGGAGAACCTCGACGCCCCCGTGACCCGGATCAGCGGCCCGTCGGCCTCGGAGCCGCCCGTCACGTTGCGCTTGCCGAAGATCGAGCTGCCCTCGTCGATCACGTGCGCGTTGTCCGGAACCCGCACGATCAGCTTGCTGAACCAGGCGTCCGCCTCGATGGTGATCTCGCGGCCGGGCAGCACCGCGTCCGAGAGGTCGATGATGAGTGCCCCGAACCGGGCGGACAGCCGGGTGTGGCGGGAGGCCACCCACCGCCCCTTGCGGACGATCTTGCTGAACTTCGAGTCGATGACCTGCTGCTCGATGGCGGCGGGCACGCTGGACGCGGACACCTCGGGCAGGTCCCGGGTGAGGGGGACGAGCTCGCCCACCGTCTTCGCCGCGTAGGCGACGTCCAGGCGGTCGGCGTGCTCGACGCTGGTGAGTCTTCCTGTGGCGAGGGCCTCCGACAGGGCCGCGGCCACGCGGTCGCGGTCGGCGTCTGAGGCCCGCTGGTCAGGGTCAGGGATCACAGTAAATCAGTGTATGTCCAATCGCGATATGTCGCGAGTTCCCACAAACCTCAAGGAAAACTTGGAGTCCAGCGGAACCGCTGACGTGCCTGACAGCGTCCGGGTATTAAGAACCGTAGACGCGCGACAGGGTCGTGAGGTTTACATCCGATCGAACAAAAAAGATGGGAACGGCCTAGTGATCTTGAACCAAGCTGGCACGCGGCGCTTCAAGGCGTACACGTCCAAGCATCTTGACGAGCTCTTGAAGCGTGCGGGACTCGGCGACGAAGAGCGGCTGAAGGTCCGCGCCGTCGCCACGGTGCTGCCGTTCCGGACCAACGCCTACGTCGTCGATGAACTCATAGATTGGTCGGCCGCGCCCGACGACCCCATCTACCGGCTCGTCTTCCCGCAGGAGGACATGCTTCCCGCGACCGACGTCGCCCGGCTGGCGGACCTGCTCAAGGCGGAGGCGCCGAACGTCGAGATCCAGGCGGAGGCGAACCGGGTGCGCGCACAGCTCAACCCGCACCCCGCGGGCCAGAAGGAGCTCAACGTCCCGACGATGGGCGACGAACCGGTGCCTGGCATGCAGCACAAGTATTCAGAGACCGCGCTGATCTTTCCCAAGCAGGGGCAGACCTGTCACGCGTACTGCACCTACTGCTTCAGATGGGCGCAGTTCGTGGGGGACGCCGACCTGAAGTTCGCCTCCGACGACATCGACCAGATGGTGGCCTACATTCGCCAGCATCCCGAGGTCACCAGCGTCCTGATCACCGGCGGTGACGCGATGATCATGGGCGAGCCCGTCATCAGGCGATATATCGAGCCCTTGTTGGATCTCGAACAGCTCGAGTCCATCAGGATCGGCACCAAGGCGCTGGCCTACTGGCCGCAGCGCTTCACCACCGACCCCGATGCCGACGCCACGCTCGGGCTGTTCGAGGAGGTGGTGAACGCGGGCAAGAACCTCGCGTTCATGGCCCACTTCACGCACCCGCGCGAGCTGGAGTCGCCGCTGGTCGAGTCGGCCGTCAAGCGCATCCTCGGCAGCGGGGCCACGATCAGGACCCAGGCGCCGCTGATCCGGTCCATCAACGACGACCCCGCCGTGTGGTCGCACATGTGGCGGCGGCAGCTCCGGATGGGGATGATCCCGTATTACATGTTCGTCGAGCGTGACACCGGGCCGCAGGACTACTTCGCGGTGCCGCTGGCGCGCGCGTACGAGATCTTCAGGGACGCGTACTCGACCGTCTCCGGGCTCTGTCGCACGGTCCGCGGGCCGTCGATGTCGGCCACACCGGGCAAGGTGTGCGTCGACGGCGTCACCGAGATCGCTGGCGAGCAGGTGTTCATGCTCCACTTCATTCAGGCGCGCGACCCCTCGCTCGTGGGGCGGCCGTTCTTCGCGCGCTACGACCCGTCGGCGGTCTGGCTGACGGATCTGCGCCCGGCCTTCGCCGAACGTTTTCCGTTCGAGCCCGCCGGGGCGCTGCTGCCCGTCTGACCGGTCGCCCGCGTCCACGCGACCGAAAATCCGCGCCCGCGGCCCGTGACATTTGTTTTCGCGACCCTTTGTTCACGGGCCGCCGGCGACGCGCATTTCCCAGGATCCGCTCCAAGTTTTCGTGTACGCGATCCAAAGCTTCCCCGCGCGAGATCCGAACCGGCGCGCTCGTGAAGCCGAACCGAGCCCGCGCAATATCGGAAACTAGACCCGTCTATTTCCCGTTTTGTCTCCCCGCTCAACCCTCTCCCTTTACTCGGTAACCGGCCTGCAAACCCCTGCTACATGGGCTTTCATGCGCCTGCGGCCGATCACGGTGAGTGGTAGAACTGCTGGCGTAGCTCAGCCGTGACGGCACGCTTCGTGTGGTGCCCATAGCGCGCCCGCCACGGCATTCGGGGGTTATCGATTCGCATTTCCACCGCATTCGAGAGCGATCGATCACGAGCCGGGAAGGCAATCATGAATCGAGTAGTCAAGGCGGCGGTCGCCGTCACAGTATTCGGCCTGGCGGCGGCTTTGGCCGTGCCGGCACAAGCGGAAGTCGGGAACAACACCGTCAGGAACGACGGCGGCGGCACCAACAGCCCGCTCGGCGGCCTGCTGGGCGGCGGCCTGACCGACGGCCTGCTGGGCGGCCTGATCGGCGGCGGCCAGCTGAACGGGCTGCTGGGCGGCGGCCTTCAGTCCAAGTCCGCGGCACGGCCCAGCCGGCCCATGACGGACGTCGAGCGGGACATCGCAGCCGAGAACCGGCAGAGGTACTCCACCACGCCGAACGCGGCCGAGGACGTCACCAACTTCGGCGGTCCGCTGCCGGAGCTGTCGCCGATCGTCGGCGGGTTCTCGCTCGGCGGCGGGGGCCTGACCGAGTCCCTGCCCGTGCCCGTCCTGTCGGGGGCGGCACGCATGTCCCAGCCCGTCGCGACCTCGGTGAAGGCCGGCAAGCAGGACGGCGGCCAGGTCCTGAGCGAGGGAGCGACCCTGCGCGGCGCGTACGACGCGGCGACTGGCCTGTTCAACACGTCCTTCGGCGACGCGATGGACAAGCTGAACAACAACAGCGTGCTGCCGGGCACCGGATCCAGCGTCCTGGGCACCAGCGCGGCCACGGCCAAGACCATGAGCAGCACCAGCAAGGGCCTCGAGTCCCTGTCGGCCGAGTCGGCCGTGGCCGGCCTCGGCGAGGCGGCCAGGCGGGCCCTGCCGCACGCCGCGAGCGGCCGGCTGTCGCCGATGGTCGGCCAGGTGGCTCCGGTCGAGATGGCTCCGGTCATCGAGGCGCTGCCCAGCACCGCGCAGGCCGCCTCCGTGGACGAGCTCACTCCGCTCGTCGAGGACACCTCCGGCGTCGTGTCCGCCAACGGCACCAAGGCCACCGGCACCTACGGTGACGTGCTGACCGCGCTCGGATGGTCCACCGACTCGCTGACGAGCTCGGTGCGGGACTCCTGGATTCGCGACTAGACGCGACGGGAGGTGCCGTAGAGCGGCGGCTCGCCGAGGGCCGGGATGACGGTTCGCGGGCGTCCTAGGTGCCGACGCCCATGAACCGGCCGTACCGGCTGCGAGGCGGTCCCGTTCGGGCGCCCCAGCTGTTCCCTGAACGGCGTGTTCCCTTTCCCGGGCCGGGGCGGCTGCCGGCGCTCTGGCGCGGCAGACCCGGTGTCGTTGCCGCGACGTGGCACGTCGCGTGCCGTAGCGCTGGAACGGCGGTCCGCGTGCCGTCCGTTCCCGTCCGGCAGGCCCGGTGCTGTCACTCTGGTGCGGTAGGTCGGCGGGGGCTGACTGGGAACGCCGGCGCTCCGGCGCGGCAGGGGGCCGACTGGGGGCTTTCTCGCACCGACGCGGCAGGCCGGCGGGGCGCTCACAGGTGCCGAGCGCCGACGGTACTGGCGCGCGTGGGTGGCGAGACCCCGCGCAAGCGGGCAGGTCTCATGACGGGCCTGGGCGGACGCGCCCACGCCCTGGCTCGCGCAGCGCGCCGCCACTGCAGGGCAGCGGCGTCGCACGAGCCCGCCGCCGACCCCGACACATGGGGTCGGCGGCGTTTTCTTTGCGCTGTCTCCGGGGGTTTCGAAAACCCCCATCCTGTACGGCGGAGCACGGCCGGCACCACCCGCCGCACGTGGCCGGCGGCCTCCAGGGTGACGCCCGCTGACCCGCACGCGGCCGGCCGCCGTCACGGCGTGCCGTCAACCTTCCAGAGGGACGGCCGGGTGGTGCTCTTCGGAGTGGGTGATTGTCGTGATTACGGGCGGGTCGGTGGGCTCAGGGCAGGCGGACGCCGGTGCGCCGGGCTATCTGGGCCTGCAGCCTGGCCATCTGCCAGTGCAGCTCCAGCAGCTGCTCGGCGAGCTGTATCCGGGGAATCTCGGCCACATCCTCGGTGGCCAGGTGGTCGATCGCGGTCGAAAGCTCCACCATCGCGCGCTCCCACTCCATCAGCGTACCTCGGATCGAATTGACGTTCGAATCCTATCGGAACGGCAGGCACGATGTCAGTCTTTTGCCACTGCAGTCGCGCGCGTTTCGCACACAACAGCGAAAAGCGCAAGGATGTCGGTGTTTGTGGCCGTAACCCGGCAGGGCATCGGGCCGGAGCGGGGGGCGGCTCCGAGCCGTGGGCGGCGGCGATCGCGCCGTGAGAGAGGTCAGCCCTTGTTGTAGGCGGCGATGACTTCCTTGGGGTCGCCGTCCATCCTGATCTTGCCCTTGTGCAGCCAGATGACGCGGTTGCAGGTCTCCTCGATGACCTTGAGGTCGTGGGCCACGAGGAAGACGGTGCCCGCGGACTCGCGGATCTGGCGGATGCGCTCCTCGCTCTTCTTGCGGAACTCGCGGTCGCCCGTGGCCAGGGCCTCGTCGATGAGGAGGACGTCGTGGGTCTTGGCCGAGGAGATGGCGAAGCGCAGCCGCGCGCCCATGCCGGAGGAGTAGGTGGACATGGGGAGCTGGACGAACTCGTCGATGCCGGAGAAGTCGACGATCTCCTGGTACTTCTCGCGGACCTCGGCGGGCGTCATGCCCATGGCGTAACAGCCGAGCACGATGTTGCGCTCGCCGGTGAGCTCGCGCATGAGGGCCGCGTTGACGCCGAGCAGCGAGGGCTGGCCGTCGGTGTAGACGGCGCCCTTGTGCGGCGGGAGCAGGCCCGCGATGGCGCGCAGCAGCGTGGACTTGCCCGAGCCGTTGCGGCCCACGATGCCGATGGCGTCGCCGTGGTAGGCCACGAAGGTCACGCCCTTGACCGCGTGGACCTCTTTCATCTGCGGGCGGCCCTGGCGCTTGAGGATGCGCGTGAGGGCGTTGACCGCGTTGCCCTTCTCGGCGTCGGAGGCCGCGCCGTAGACGCGGTAGACGATGTGGAGATCGTCGACGATGACGGTCGGAGTGCCCGTGGGGACGTCGAGTGGCCGCTTGCCCTGGGGCTCCGGATCGGGATGCACTCTCACATCCTTGCCGGTGACGGCGGGCTTCTCGCCCTTCACCTGTGACAGCTCCTTGGTAAGTTCAGCCACGCCCGTACCTCTCCTCGGCCCGCCAGAAGTACCAGAAGCCGAAACCGAGTGCGAACACCGCCCAGAATACGCAAGACACCAGCACCATGGTCGGGGGGTGGTGGCCGAACTCCTTATTGTGCGTCGAGATGAGGATCTCGCGCATCCACTCGATGTAGGAAGCCGCCGGATTCATGTACATCACATTGGCCACCCACTGGGGTAGCCCGGCGGAACCGACGACCTTGTCCTGGATCGAGAAGAACACGCCGGAGGCGTAGAGCCAGGTGCGGGTGATGAACGGCAGCAGCTGGTTGAGATCCCGCATCGAGGCGCCGAGCCGGGCGACGATCAGGCCGGCGCCGATGTTGAACATCGTCTGGAGCAGCAGCACCACCGGGATCATGAGCCAGAACCAGTTGGGGAACTCGCCTGTGAGCGTCACGATGACGAGCAGGATGCCCATGGAGATGGCGAGCTGCTGGAGCTCCTGGATCGTGTAGGCCAGCGGCAGCGAGGCGCGGGGGAAGTGGAGCGCCCTGATGAGCGACAGGTTGCCCGAGATCGACTTGGCGCCCGCGGTGACCGTGCGCTGCGTGTAGGTGAAGACGAACATCCCGGTCAGCAGGAACGCCGTGTAGTTGGGGATGTTCTTGCTGCCGCCGAGGATGAGGCCGAACATCAGGAAGTAGATCCCGGCGTTGAGCAGGGGGGTCAGCACCTGCCACAGCTGGCCGAGGGCCGAGCTGGTGTACTTCGAGACGTTGCGCGAGGTCGCGTACGTCAGGATGAAGTGTCGCCGCTCCCACAGCTGGCGCATGTAGACAGGGAACCTCGGCCGCGCGATGGCACGGCGAAGTCCGTATCTCTTGGCGAGCTTGGCCAGCGGCTCCTGCCCGCTTCGGCCGCCCGCCTGGGCGTCCGCGACAGCGGATTCCGGCTGGCTCATGGCAAGGACTCTATTGGATCCCGGTCGGTGGGGTGCCTGCCGCGCGGGTTGGCGGCAGCGTCAGTTGGACGGAGCCCCGGGACACTCGGTTCCCAAGGTGCCGTCAAGACCTGCTCAACCGTAGCCCAGCGAGGCGCGGTGCGCTGGCAAGGGCGCGACCACTCTCATGTAGAGGGTAATTTTCATCGTCTGTTCACGTCCCGGCCGTACCGTTTACACGGGCTCTGTACGATTTGTTGCCCGTTGGGCTGAATGTCTGTGACGCTGGATTGGCACACGTGTGACCGAACTGCAACGCGCCAGAGACTCCCTGGTGGCAAGTAGTAAGGGATAGTCGCGATCGACTGGCAGGGCGTCGGCTGGTTTGACCATGTCAGCCAAACCCGGGGGGAAAACCAGGATCCCCCCGTCAGGCTGCTCACGATCACCGCAGCTCAGCGCTTACGCCCACCTGTAGAGGGAGGAATTCTTTCACCATGCGTGTTACTAAGGGCGCACAGATCGTCGCCGGTACCGCGCTGCTCGCCCTCGCGGTTGCCGCGTGTGGCGGCGGTGCCTCTGACAGTGGTGGCACTGCTGCCGGGGGCGGCGGGGAGACGCCGGTCCGCATGGAGATCGGTGAGCCCCAGGAGCTCCTGAATCCGCAGAACACGACGGAGACTGAAGGCGCCGAGGTCCTCGCCGCGGTGTTCTCGCCGCTGGTGGACTATGACGAGAACAAGCAGCCAGTCGAGGAGGCCGCCGAGTCGATCACGACGTCGGACAGCAAGGTCTGGACGATCAAGCTCAAGTCCGGCTACACGTGGCACGACGGCACGCCGGTTGTCGCCGCCGACTACGCTCGCGCGTGGAACTACGCGGCCCTGCAGGACAACGCCATGAGCTCGTCCTTCTTCTTCGGGCGCGTCGACGGCTACGCCGACGTCCACCCGGGCGAGGGCAAGACGCCGACGGCCAAGGAGATGAAGGGCCTCAAGGTCGTCGACGACTCCACGCTCGAGGTGACGCTCACGGCGCCGTTCTCGCAGTTCAAGACGATGCTGGGCTACACCGCGTTCTACCCGATGCCGAAGTCGGCCCTCGGCCCCGACGGCAAGGTGACGCAGGCCTACGGTGAGCAGCCGATCGGCCAGGGTCTGTTCAAGCTCGACAAGCCCTACAAGAAGGGCACCGACCAGACCATCGACCTGACGGTCTACGACAAGTTCACCGGCCCCAAGCCGAAGAACTGGAAGAAGCTCCAGTTCAAGGTCTACACGAGCTCCGAGACCGCGTTCAACGACCTGCAGGCCGAGAACCTGGACATCCACGACTCGCTGCCGCCGTCGACGATCGCCACCGCCAAGTCCGCGCTCGGCGACCGCTACCACGACGAGCCCGACGCCGCCGTGGGCTACATCGGCGTTCCGCTGCAGTACAACCCCGAGTTCAAGGACCCGCAGGTCCGTAAGGCCATCTCGCTGGCCATCGACCGGAAGACCATCACCGAGACGGTCTTCTCCGGCACCCGCGCCCCCGCCGACGACTTCATCAACCCGGCCATCCCCGGCTACCGCCAGGGCGCCTGCGACGCGTGCACGTACAACCCGGCCGAGGCCAAGAAGCTGTACGACGCCGCCAAGGGCCCCAAGACCATCGAGCTGGGCTACAACGCCGACGGTGGCCACAAGGAGTGGATCGAGGCGGTCGCCAACAACCTCCGCGCCAACCTGGGCATCGAGGTCACGCCGAAGCCGTTCGAGAAGTTCCAGGGCATCCTGGACGCCCTGGACGCCAAGGAGTACAAGGGCCTCTTCCGCATGGGCTGGTCGATCGACTACCCGTCGGCCGAGAACTACCTGACCCCGATCTTCGGCACCGGCTCCATCGGCACCGGCTCGAACTACGGTGGTTACTCCAACAAGGACTTCGACGCCCTGGTCGCCAAGGGTGACCAGGCCTCGGACGCCGCCGAGGGCCTGAAGTTCTACCAGCAGGCCGACGACATCCTCATCAAGGACCTCCCGTACATCCCGGTTTACTTCTACCGGAGCAACTTCGGGTACTCCTCGAAGGTGAAGAACGTCAAGCTCAACCTGCTCAACCAGGTTAACTGGGCCGACGTAGAGAAGGCCTGACGTTCGTTCGCGCGGTGGGCGGCTCTTGCCGTCCACCCGCCGGAGGGCTGAGCTTGGAGGCAGCTACTCGAGCCGGGTGAACCACGGGCTTCGAGGGCTGCCTCCAAGTCATGTACCGGAGGGCTTGTATGGGCCGTTATGTCATCAGGCGCTTGATCCAGGCGATCCCAGTCCTGCTTGGCGCCACGCTACTCATCTTCATGATCGTCTTTGCGCTGCCAGGCGACCCCATCGCGGCGCTGTTCGGCGACAAGCGCCCGGACCCGGCGGTTGCCGAGGTCCTGCGCGAGCAGTATCACCTCAACGATCCGCTGCTGCTGCAGTACTGGTACTACATCAGCGGCGTGCTCTTCCGCGGCGACTTCGGCGTCAACTTCGCCGACGTCCCCGTGTCCCAGGTCATGGCCGGCAAGTTCCAGGTCACCCTGAACCTCGCGGTGACCGCCCTCGTGATGGAGGCGCTCATCGGCGTCGGCCTGGGTCTGTGGGCGGCGCTGCGCCGCGGCCGGGCCACCGACACCGCCATCCTCGCCTCCACGCTGCTGCTCATCTCGGTGCCCACGCTGGTGACCGGTTTCGTGCTGCAGCTGATCCTGGGCGTGAAGCTCAAGCAGTGGACCGGGCTGGACATCTTCCCGGTGGCGGGCACGTTCGCGGGCTGGCGCAGCTATCTGCTGCCCGGCTTCGTGCTCGCGGGCACCTCGATCGCGTACCTGACCAGGCTGACCAGGACCAGCCTGGTGGAGACGCTCAGAGCGGACTACATCCGCACCGCCACCGCCAAGGGCCTGTCCAGACGGCGCGTCATCGGCAGGCACGGGTTGCGCAACGCGCTGATCCCGCTGGTCACCTATCTGGGCGCCGACCTCGGCAACCTGATGGGCGGCGCGGTCATCACGGAGACGATCTTCAATCTCCAGGGGATTGGAAATCAGCTGTTCCAGTCGGTCTACTTGCGAGAGCAACCGGTTGTGGTGGGGATCATCACCGTCCTGGTGCTGATCTACATCCTGGCCAACCTGGTCGTCGACTTGTTGTACGCCGTGCTCGACCCGAGGATCCGTTATGAGTAACCCCATCCCGCCGGTCGGGCCCGGGCTCCCGGAGACGCAGACACTGGTCACGGACACGGTTACCGACCCGGCGCCCGCGCAACAGGGCAAGAAGGGCAAGGAAGGCAGGCCAGCGAGCCTGTGGAGCGACGCCTGGTACGACCTCAGGCGCCGGCCGATGTTCATCATCTCAGTGATCATCATCCTGATCCTGCTCGTCATGTCGTTCTGGCCGTCGCTGTTCAGCTCGATCGACCCCTACAACGCCAGGACCTGTGACCTGTCCACGGCCAGGCAGCCGCCCAGCGCCGGCCACCTGTTCGGCAAGGACAGCCTGGGGTGCGACGTCTTCGCCAGGACGATCTACGGCGCCCGCAACTCCATCGTGATCGGCGTGTTCACCACGGTCATCACCGCGCTGATCGGCGGGCTGCTCGGCCTGGTGGCCGGCTTCCGCAGCGGCCTGGTCGACACGGTGTCGTCGCGGCTCACCGAGATCTTCTTCGCCATCCCCCCGATCCTGGGCGCGCTGCTCATCGCCGCCACCTTCCGCGGCCGGGCCAACAGCATCATGCTGGTCATCCTCGCGCTGGCGGTGCTCGGCTGGCCGATGACGTTCCGCATCATGCGGGCGGCCGTGATCACCGCGAAGAACCAGGACTTCGTGGTCGCGGCCAGGGCGCTGGGAGCCGGAGCGGGGCGGATCATGTTCCGCCACCTGCTGCCCAACTCGCTGGCGCCGGTCATCGTCGTGGCCACGATCAACCTGGGCGGCTTCATCGCCGCCGAGGCCGCGCTCTCGTTCCTGGGCGTGGGCGTGCAGTCGCCGGACATCTCGTGGGGACTGATGATCGCCGACGCGCGGAACAGGTTCCTGGAGGCGCCGCTGCCGCTGGTCTTCCCGGCCGTGTTCCTCAGCATCACGGTGCTCGCGTTCATCATGATGGGCGACGCCGTACGCGACGCGCTCGACCCGAAGCTCAGGTAGAAGGGGGGATCAAGTGAAGAAGACGTCAATGGATGTGTTGCCCGCCGAGGGAGGGCTGGGCGACCAACCGCTGCTCGCGGTCGACAACCTGCACGTGGAGTTCCGTACGCGTGCCGGAGTCGTACGCGCGGTCAACGGCGTGAGCTACACGGTCAGCCCCGGTGAGACGCTCGCGGTGCTGGGCGAGTCGGGTTCGGGCAAGTCCGTGACCGCGCAGGCGATCATGGGCATTCTCGACATGCCGCCGGCGATCATCCCCAAGGGGGAGATCCGCTTCAAGGGCACCGACCTGCTCAGGCTGTCGGAGGAGGCGCGCACGCAGGTGCGCGGCCAGCGCATTGCGATGATCTTCCAGGACGCGCTCTCCGCGCTCAACCCGGTGTTCACCGTGGGCTGGCAGATCAGCGAGATGTTCCGGGTGCACCGCGGCATGTCCAAGCGCGACGCCATGAAGAAGGCCGTCGAGCTGATGGACCGGGTCCGGATCCCGGCCGCCAGGCAGCGCGTGAACGACTATCCGCACCAGTTCTCCGGGGGCATGCGGCAGCGCATCATGATCGCGATGTCGATCGCGCTGGACCCTGAGGTGCTGATCGCGGACGAGCCGACCACGGCGCTCGACGTGACCGTCCAGGCCCAGATCATGGAGCTGCTGGCCGAGCTGCAGCGCGAGAGCCAGATGGGCCTGATCCTGATCACACACGACCTCGGCGTCGTGGCCGACGTGGCCGACAAGATCGCCGTCATGTACGCGGGGCGCATCGTGGAGAACGCCCCCGTGCACGACATCTACAAGGGCCCCGCGCACCCGTACACGAAGGGCCTGCTGGAGTCGATCCCCCGGGTCGACCTCAAGGGCCAGGACCTGTACGCGATCAAGGGCCTGCCGCCCAACCTGCTCGACCTGCCGACCGGCTGCGCGTTCCACCCCCGGTGCCCGTACCGGCAGGACGACTGCGTGACCGACGTCCCCCCGCTCCACGAGATCAGCGGCACCCGAGGCAGCGCGTGCCACTACTGGAGGGAGGTCCTCGATGACGAACGGTGAGCGCATCCTCGAGGTACGCGATCTGGTCAAGCACTTCCCGCTGACCCAGGGCATCCTCTTCAAGCGGCAGATCGGCGCGATCAAGGCCGTCGACGGCGTGTCGTTCGACCTGCACAAGGGCGAGACGCTGGGCATCGTGGGCGAGTCGGGCTGTGGCAAGTCCACCCTCGCCAAGGTGCTGATGGCGCTGGAGCGGCCCACCTCGGGCTCGGTGCTGATCAACGGCCGTGACATCGGCAAGGCCAGGGGCGGCGAGCTCAAGCGGATGCGCCGCAACATCCAGATGGTGATGCAGGATCCGTACACCTCGCTGAACCCCCGGATGACCGTCGGCGACATCATCGGCGAGCCGTACGAGATCCACAGCGAGGTGGCGCCGCGCGGCGACCGCCGCACGAAGGTGCAGGAGCTGCTGGAGGTCGTCGGGCTCAACCCCGACCACATCAACCGCTACCCGCACCAGTTCTCCGGAGGACAGCGGCAGCGCATCGGCATCGCCCGAGGGCTGGCGCTCCAGCCGGAGATCATCGTCTGCGACGAGCCGGTGTCGGCCCTGGACGTGTCCATCCAGGCGCAGGTGATCAACCTGCTCGAGCGGCTGCAGAACGAGTTCGACCTGGCGTACATCTTCATCGCCCACGACCTGTCGGTGGTGCGGCACATCTCCGACCGGGTGGGCGTGATGTACCTGGGCAAGTTCGTGGAGCTCGGGAAGGACACCGAGATCTACGACAAGCCCGCGCATCCGTACACGCAGGCGCTGCTCTCGGCGGTGCCGGTGCCCGACCCGGAGGGCCGGGAGCAGCGGGAGCGGATCATCCTGCAGGGCGACCCGCCCTCACCGGCGAACCCGCCGTCGGGATGCCGGTTCCGTACGCGGTGCTGGAAGGCGCAGGAGATCTGCGCCGAGGAGGAGCCGCTGCTGCAGATCCGGCCGGGGACCGGGCACGAGAGTGCCTGCCACTTCGCGGAGACGCACGACGTGGTGCACGTGGGCTGACCCGCCTTCGAAGACCCTCCGAGGGAGCTCCCCTCGGAGGGTCTTCGCGTTTCTACGTGGTGACGATCAGGGCGGAACCGTGGCCGAAGAGGCCCTGGTTGGCGGCCAGGCCGACGCGGGCGGCGGGCACCTGGCGGTCGCCGGCCTCCCCGCGCAGCTGGACGGTCAGCTCGCAGAGCTGGGCGATCGCCTGGGCGGGGATCGCCTCGCCGAAGGAGGCCAGGCCGCCCGAGGGGTTGACCGGGATCCGGCCGCCGAGCCCCGTCTCCCCGTCGTGCAGCAGCTTGGCCGCCTCCCCGGGCGGGCACAGGCCGATGTCCTCCATCCAGTCGAGTTCCAGGGCCGTCGAGAGGTCGTACACCTCCGCCAGTGACACGTCCTCGGGTCCCACCCCTGCCTCCTCGTACGCCGCGTGCGCGATCGCGGCTCTGAAGGGCCTCTCAGGGGCCGGTACGGCGGCGCAGGAGTCGGTGGCGAAGTTCGGCAGTTCCAGGACCGTGCTGGGGAAGGTCGGGGTGACGGTGGAGACCGCGGCCAGGCGCACCGGAGCCCGCAGGCCCCGGCGGCGGGCGTAGGACTCCGAGGCCAGGACCACCGCCGCGCCTCCGTCAGAGGTGGCGCAGATGTCCATGAGGCGCAGCGGGTCGGCGACCAGAGGCGAGGCCAGCACCTCGTCGGCGGTTACGGGCTTGCGGTAGCGGGCCATGGGGTTGAGGGAGCCGGCCCGCGAGTTCTTGACCTTGACGGCGGCGAAGTCGGCCGGGGTCGAGCCGTGCACGGCCATGCGCCTGCGGGCGTACAGGGCGAAGTAGGCGGGGTTGGTGGCGCCCAGCAGGCGGAAGCGGAGCCAGTCCGGGTCGTCGGGGCGGTCGCCGCCGACCGGTTTGAAGAAGCCCTTCGGGGTGGAGTCAGCGCCGACCACCAGAGCCACGTCGCACAGGCCCGCGAGGATGCGCGTGCGGGCGATGTCCACGGCCTGGGCGCCGGAGGCGCAGGCCGCGTAGCAGGAGGCGATCCGGGCGCCCGACCAGCCCAGCGCCTGCGCGTAGGAGGCGCCCGCGACGAAGCCCGGGTAGCCGTTCCTGATCGTGTCCGCCCCGACCACGTACTCCACGTCGGTCCACGCCACCCCGGCGTCCCGCAGGGCGGCGCGGGCGGCCGCGACGCCGTACTCCAGGAAGGGCCTGCCCCACTTGCCCCACGGATGCATCCCGACGCCCAGCACCACGACGCTCATGAGACCCGCTCCCACATCCACACCAGCGGCCCGTCGGACAGCGGACCGGCGGTGAGCTCCAGCTCCATGCCCACCTCCAGCTCGTTCACCGTGAGGCCCTTGACCTGCCCGAGCACCACAATCCCCACCTCGGCGAGCTCGACGGCGGCCAGCGTCACCGGCACGTACGGGTCCGCGGCGACGTAGGGGGCGGGGGG
The DNA here is from genome assembly GCF_043496855.1 of Nonomuraea sp. JJY05. Classification (NCBI taxonomy): domain Bacteria; kingdom Bacillati; phylum Actinomycetota; class Actinomycetes; order Streptosporangiales; family Streptosporangiaceae; genus Nonomuraea; species Nonomuraea sp. JJY05. The sequence continues at coordinate 9,736 of NZ_JBIEIS010000082.1, read as the reverse complement.
TGGATAGCAGGCGTTCGTGTACGACCACACCCTGCCGCGGCGGGGGAGGCGGACGGTCTCCATCGAGGTGCCGTCGCAGCGCGGGTTGGGGCAGAGGCCGGTGCGGGGCGGGAAGGTGACGGTGCCGCAGGTCGCGCACCTGGTGCCCAGGAGGAAGACGCCGTCCTCGTCGATGGCGAACCAGCCCTCGATCGCTAACGTCATGCCGCCAGTATCGCACAAGCGCTTGCTAGGTTGGCGGATTCGAGCGGGGTGGGTGCGCGGGTGACCCGCCGACGTCGCTTCCGTCCTTCTGAGAAGGGACATCGGTCGGGGGAGGGAGGGCCGCTCGAGAGGGAGCGGGACGGCTGGGGAGGGCGGGGCCGGTTGGGAGGGAGAGGGGCGGCTGGGGAGGGGGAGGGCCGGTTGGGAGGGGCTGGGATGTGGGGCGGCACGGTTCGCGGGGCTCGGGGAGGGGGCCGGGGTGGGTCAGGGGCGGCGTTTGCGGTGGCGGAGGAGGATGCGGGCCGACATCGCCGCCGCCAGCATCACCATGCCCGCCACCACCGGCCCCCGGGAGGCGGGCGGGGGGCCGTCGCCGAAGTACGGGCCGGGGCGGAGGAGGCCGGAGCCGGGCGGGTCCAGGCGGGCGGCCTCCCGCAGGGCGAGCAGGGCGTTGGCCACCCCGTGCCCGTAGGCGGGGCTGTGGCCGTCCGCCGGCTGCAGCCGGGTGCCGAGCTCGATGGCCGTCCGCACGTGGTAGGGCGACATGTCGGGATAAGCGGATTTGATCAGGGCCGCGATACCCGCCACCATGGCCGCCGCCGAGCTGGTGCCGTCGCTCACCACGTACGAGTCGCGCGCGTCGGCCGTGACGATCTCCGTGCCCGGCGCGACCACCGAGAGGTAGTCCTGCCGGTTGGAGAAGGCGGCCACCCTGAGCTCCCGGTCCACCGCCCCCACGGCGATCACCCCGGGGTAGGCGGCGGGGAAGTTCTTCCTGTTGGCCGTGCCGCCGTCGTTGCCCGACGAGGCCACCAGCACGGCGCCCCGCGCGATGGCGTACTGGATGGCCTCCTCCTCGGAGGGCGAGCCCTCCCACGCGCCGCTGCCGCCGCCCAGCGACATGCTGATCACGCCGGCCCCGTGGTCGACCGCGTACCGGATGCCCTTGGCCAGCGCGTCGCGCCCGCCGGCGCGCTGCTGCTCGCGCAGGGGGTCGCCGTTCTCCAGCGTGACCCGGATGGACAGCACCTTGGCCGCCGGCGCCACCCCGATCACGCCGCCCTTGTGCTCGTCGCCGTGCCCGCGCCCGGCGATCAGGCTGGCCATGGCGGTCCCGTGCCGCCCCCAGAGGCCCTTGGCGGTCCCGGTCAGGTCGGGGCCCTGGATCACGGCGTCCTCCAGGTCGGGGTGGCGGCCGTTCACGCCGGTGTCGAGCACGGCGACGATCACGCCCTCGCCCCTGCTCGACCGCCACGCCTCGGGCAGCCGCATCGCGGCGAGCTGCCACTGCCCCGCCCGGGCGGCCTCGCCCACGTCGTCGGTGGCGCTCGCCGGGACGGTCCCCACCACCAGCGCGGTGACCAGGAAGGCGACGGCGAGCCTGCTCATCGGGTGAGCGTCCGGTGCAACTCGGTGGCGAGCTGCCGCGCCGCGGCGCGCAGCCGGGGGGCGAGCCGGTCACCCGGCTGGTACGGCCGGCCGTCGGCGTATCCGGCGGCCGTCGCCACCGCGTAGCGCTCGTCGGACCTGAGCACCACTCCGGTGAAGTACTGCCGCTCGCCGAAGCGCTCGGCCGGCCCCCGGGGAAAGGCCACCGGCCGCACGGTCGCGGGCCGTCCCACGCGGTAGTAGTCGCGTCCGGGCGTGTCGAACACGGCGATGCCCACGGTGGCGACGAACGTCTGCGTGCTGTCGGCGTACGTGGCGCGCAGGGCCACGCGGCAGCCGCGCCGGACGGCGGCGGGCTGGAACGCCGCCCGGCAGGGCGCCTCGGGGGCGACCCCGGCCAGCACGTACGTGACCCGCGCCCCCGACGGGCTGACCCCGGGCACGGTGGCGGGGAAGATCTGCGAGACGGGCCACGCGTGCCAGCGCTCTGACACGGGCGGCTCCGGCGCGGGCCAGATCGCGGACATTATGGAGAGCAGCACGATGGACAGCTGGTACACGTCGACCTCTGGAGGGGAGGGGAGGGACGCCCGCGCGTTGCATTCTGACACGTGACCGCTGACTCATTCCGACGCTTCGGTAAACAGACCGATACGCGGAGTAATTCCGATCTGTGTGTCTTTGTCCTATGAAGTGGGGGAAAGCCGGACATGCGCGCCAGGTGGGAGCCCCAGCCGCTGCGCTGCGTCACCGGAGTTGACCGCGATCGCGACCAGCCCCGCAGAGTCCGCGAACGCCACCAGCTCACCCGGCGGCACCGCCGCGAACGTCTCCCGGTAGGGCAGCGAGAGCTGCCGCCGGCCCAGCCATACCCCCAGCGTGTCGCCCACCCGCACGCCCAGCGCGTGCAGGTCGCCGGCCGCGATCGAGAGCTGGGTGTTGCCGTAGCGGTCGACCGAGACGACCTCGCCCTCCACCGAGCCGTCGCGCAGCAGCGAGGTCGGCGCCGGCAGCGTCACCAGCCGGCCGATCGGCACCTCGGGCCCCAGGTCCGACGGGCTCAGCCCGCCGTACAGCCGCCCGGCGACCGGCGAGAAGACGTCGCGCCCGTGGAAGGTGGGGGAGACCGGCCGCAGGAAGTGCTCCTCGTTGCTGATCGCGTAGGCGGCCTCGGCACCGCCGCTGGCGTGCACGGCCCACGACAGCAGCCCGTTGTCGGGTCCGATGAACACCCGCCCGCCCGCCTCGACGGCCACCGCGCGCCGGGCGCCGCCCGCGCTGGGATCGACCGCGCCGATATGGATGCCCACGGGAAGGTAGGGGATGGTCTGGGCGAGAATCGCCGCGCCGCGCCGTACGTCACCCGAGGGGATCAGGTGGCACACGTCGATCACCCGCGCCTCGGGGGCGATTCCGGCGATCACTCCGTGACACGCCGCCACATAGCCGTCTTCGAGTCCATAGTCGGTGAGGAGCGTGATTACTGAGGTCACATTTCGTGACTGTACGTCTCTCAATACGTCGTGAACAGCCGCACTTCGCACATTACGATTGGCCACGGGCCGCGTGCTTGCGGAGTCGTCGCACGCACCTTTCCCGAGGAGGACACCATGGGAGCACCGCTCAGCGGTGACAATGCTGCCCAGGAGACGTCCGGCCAACCCCTCTCAGAACGCGATCTCGAGCTCCTCGCCTTCGAACGCCAATGGTGGCGCTACGCGGGCGCGAAGGAGCAGGCCATCAAGGAGAGCTTCGGGTTCTCCGCCACTCGCTACTACCAGTTGCTCGGTGAGTTGATCGACCGGCCGGAGGCGCTGGAGCACGATCCCATGCTGGTCAAGAGGCTGCGCAGGTTACGGTCCACCCGTCAGCGGGACCGCGCCGCCAGGAGACTCGGCATGCGTCCCTGACCGGCTGGGTACGGCAGCCGCGTGAGGAACATCCCTGGAATGAAAGCGATCTTGAACGACCCGGCAGGCGCCGTGATCGGGCTCGACTTCGACGGGACCCTGTCGCCGATCGTGCCCGATCCCGCCAAGGCCGTGATCCATCCGAAGGCGCCGGAGGTGCTGGCCGAGCTGGGCGCCCACGTCCTGGCGGTGGCCATCGTGACCGGCCGGCCGCCGGCCACCGCGCTGGAGCTCGGGCGGGGCCTGGCCGACGTGCCCCGGCTGGTCGTGCTCGGGCACTACGGCTTCGAGCGCTGGGAGGCCGGGCAGATCTCCGGGCCCCCTCCGCCGCCGGGCGTGCTACGGGCCGAGGCCGAGCTGCCGTTGCTGCTCGAGTCGCTGGGCCTGCAAGAGGTCACCATCGAGGACAAGGGCCGGGCGGTGGCCGTGCACACCAGGCGCAGCCCCGACCCGGAGGGCGCGCTCGCCAGGCTGCGCGAGCCCCTGGCCGAGCTGGCCGGCAAGCACGGCCTGGTGGTCGAGCCGGGGCGCTTGGTGCTGGAGCTGCGGCCGCCGGGCATGGACAAGGGGCAGGCGCTCAGCCTGTTCCTGGCGGAGCGGGCCGCCAGGTCCGTCATGTTCGTGGGCGACGATCTCGGCGACCTGGCCGCGTTCGAGGCCGTGGGCGTCTCGGGGCTGCCCGGCGTGACCGTGTGCAGCGGCTCCGCCGAGGTCACTGAGCTGGCCGAGCGGGCCGACCTCGTGGTGGACGGGCCCGACGGCGTCGTCGCGCTGCTGGAGGAGCTTGTGGCGGCTTTCAGCCGTTCATGATTGAGCTGCAAGTCGTGCTCTCTAGGGTCGGGCGCATGCACAAGCGATACCTCGCCGCCGCGGCCGTGGCCGTGGCCACCCTCCTCGCGGCCTCCCTGCCCGCGCACGCCGCGCCCGCCCAGGCGGTCAAGTTGCGCAAGGGCCTGACCCTCTACATCCCGATCAAGTGGCAGGTCCACCGCATCGGCGACGAGGTCCAGATCGTGACCGGCAAGTGCGGCAAGCCCGTGGGCTGGGGGACGCCCGAGTGCGACGCCTTCTACGTCCTCGGCCCCTCGTCCATCAAGCGCGGCGCCGAGGGGTTCGGCCCGTACACCGGCAAGAGGCCCTTCTACACGGCGAGCGACGTGCAGCCGTGCCCGTTCAACAAGAAGTGGGGCGAGGCCATCGGCCCGAAGGTCACCAGGGGCCTGCGCCAGGTCGGCGCGGGGCACAAGGCCGCGTACAACGCGTGGAAGTCGGAGTGCGTCAAGTATTCGGGCTCGACCACGAAGGTGCTGCTCCGCTTCACGCAGCGCGAGTGGTACCTGCCGAAGAGCAAGATCCTCATCGTGGACCAGTGGAACACGCCGGGGCTGGCCGACGCGCTCGAGAACGCCGACTGGACCTGACCGCGTTCAGATCTCGGCCAGCGCGTCGAGCTGGGCCGCGAGCCACTTCTGCGGCGGCAGGGCGGTGGCCGCGGCGTGCAGCTTGTCGCGCCGCATGCGGCGCTCGTCCTCCGGCATGACGAGCGCCGCGTGCAGCGCGGCGGCCGTGCCGCTGATGTCGTACGGGTTGACCACGAGCGCGTGCGGGCCCAGCTCGGCCGCCGCCCCCGCCTCGCGCGAGAGCACGAGCGCGCATCGCGTGGACAGGATCGGGCCCTCCTTGGCGACCAGGTTCATCCCGTCGCGGATGGGGTTGACCAGCAGCACGTCGGCCATCCGGTACGCGGCCAGCGAACGCGGGTAGTCGTCGTTGACGTTGAGGATCAGCGGGTCCCAGTCCTCGGTGCCGTACTCGTCCTCGATCTCCTGCGCGCAGCGCAGCACCGACGCGGTGTATTCGCGGTATTCGGGCAGGTCGTGCCTGCTCGGGTAGGCGAACGCCAGGTGCACCACCTTGCCGTGCCACTCCGGGTGCGCGGCGAGGAACTCGCGGTAGGCCACCAGGCCGCGCACGATGTTCTTCGACAGCTCGGTGCGGTCGATGCGGACGATCAGCCGCCGGTCGCCCACCTGCTCCCTGAGCGCGGTCATGTGCGACTCGACGTCGGGCTCGACGGCGCGCTCCCACAGCGCGTCGCCGTCCACGCCCAGGCTGTGCACGCCGATGCGGGTGGTCCTGCCCTCGTGGGTGACGCTGCGGCCCACGCGGTCGACCTCCGCGCCCAGCAGCGCCTCGCAGCAGTCCATGAACGCCTGCGCCCACCTGTCGGCCAGGAACCCGGCGTGATCGGCGCCCAGGATGCCCTCCAGGACCTCTCCGACCACCTCGTCGGGCAGCAGCGAGAAGTATTCGGGGGGCGCCCACGGGGTGTGGCTGAAGTGGGCGATGCGCAGGTCCGGCCGCTCGGCGCGGAGCATCGCCGGGGTCAGCGTCAGATGGTAGTCCTGCACCATGACGCGGGCGCCGTGGCCGGCCTCCTCGGCCAGCGCCAGCGCGAACGCCCCGTTGTAGTCGCGGTAGGACTCCCACTCGCGCTCGAACCTCGTGCCGAAGTTCGGCGAGTTGGGGATGTCGTAGAGCAGGTGGTTGACGAACCACAGCGTGGAGTTGGCCACGGCGTTGTAGGCGCGGTGGAAGGTGGCGGGCGGGATGTCGAGCATGCGCAGCGGGCCCGTGTCGTAGCCGGCGTGGTCGATCCGGCCGCCGGGCACCAGGCGCACGGCGCTGCGGTCGCCGTCGGACAGCGCCGCGCACACCCACAGCACGCCGTCCTTCTTGGCCACCTCGGACAGCGCCGAGACCAGACCGCCGCCACCGCGTTTCATGGTCAGCTCACCGTCGTCCGAGACGGTAAAGGAAACGGGCCCTCTGTTGGAGGCCACCAGGACGCTGTTCATCTACGCTCCCTTCGCCCATAGGATCCCAGCTATGGCGCTAGATGAGCTAACCGAGGAACTCGCCCGCTCGGCCGCAGGAGGAGATCATCGCGCACTTGGCGAGCTCCTGGCGCGGATCGAGCCCGATGTGATGCGGCACTGCGCCCGGATCCTCCCCTATCACCAGGACGCCGAGGAAGCCTCCCAGGACACCTTGCTGGCCGTGGCGCGCAACATCGGCCGGTTCGAGGGCCGGGCGCGCTTCAGCACCTGGCTGCACATCGTGACGGCCAACTGCGCCCGCACCACGTACAGGTCGCTCAAACGCCGGGCGGCCGAGCAGACCTCCGACGAGCTGCCCACGCAGAAGCCCGACGTGGCGCGGGTGAGCGTGATCGCCGGGTCGAGGCTCGACCTGCTCGACGCCATGGAGGCGCTGGAGGCCGACAAGCCCGACCTGGCGCAGGCGCTGGTGCTGCGCGACATCGTCCAGCTCGACTACAACGAGGTGGCCGAACAGCTCGGCATCCCCCTGGGCACCGCCAAGTCACGCATTCACCAGGCCCGCAAATACGTGCAGGGAGTGCTGGGTGATGATTATCGCTGAGACGCCACGTCTCGCATCTTGAGACGGGTGGCCATTTCGGCCCCATCGGCGGGTAGAGTCCTTTTCAACAACTGCATATTGCTCATCCAGAGGGGTGGAGGGACCGGCCCTGCGAAGCCCCGGCAACCCTCCCGGCTTGAGACTCGCGACCTGGCGAGGCCGACCGGGACAAGGTGCCAATTCCGGTCTGCGGTCAAGGTGGCCGCGGGCGAAGATGAGGGAAGGCCTCGCTTCATGTCGCTCGACTTTGGTCCTGCCGTCGGTCTGTCCTGCCGTGAGTGCGGCACCCGTTACCCGCTCGGTCCGAGCTTCGCGTGCCTGGAGTGTTTCGGGCCGCTCGAAGCGGCCTATTCCTTCGGTACGGTGACCCGCGCCGACATCGAGTCGGGTCCCGCCAACATCTGGCGTTACCGGTCGCTGCTCCCGGTGCCGGTTGACGTAGCCAGTAAGCCCAATATGAACCCGGGTTGGACCAAACTGGCCAAGGCCGGAAACCTCGGACGCGCACTCGGTCTCAAGAACCTGTACGTGAAGGACGACTCGGGCAACCCCACCCATTCCTTCAAGGACCGGGTCGTCGCCATCGCCGTCGAGGCGGCGCGTAACTTCGGCTTCCACACCCTTTCCTGCTCCTCCACGGGCAACCTCGCGGGCGCCGTCACCGCGGCGGCGGCGCGCGCCGGGCTCGAGGCGTGCGTGTTCATCCCGGCCAACCTCGAAGCGGCCAAGATCGCCATGGCCCGCGTGTTCGGCGGCAAGCTGATCGGGATCGACGGCACCTATGACGAGGTCAACCGGTTCTGCTCCGAGCTGATCGGCGACCCGCTGGGTGACAAGTGGGGGTTCGTCAACGTCAACCTGCGGCCTTACTACGCCGAGGGCTCCAAGACGCTCGCGTACGAGATCGCCGAGCAGCTCGGGTGGCGGTTGCCCGAGCAGATCGTCATCCCCATCGCCTCCGGCTCGCAGCTCACCAAGATCGACAAGGGCTTCCGCGAGCTGGTGCAGCTGGGGCTGGTCGAGGACACGCCGTACAAGATCTTCGGGGCGCAGGCGGCCGGGTGCTCGCCGGTCTCCACCGCGTACAAGGCGGGGCACGACGTCGTGCAGCCGGTCAAGCCCGACACCATCGCCAAGTCGCTGGCCATCGGCAACCCGGCCGACGGGCCGTACGTGCTCGACATCGCCCGGCGCACCGGCGGGGCCGTCGAGGACGTCACGGACGCCGAGATCGTGGCCGCGATCAAGCTCCTGGCCTCGACGGAGGGCGTCTTCGCCGAGACCGCGGGCGGGGTGACCGTGGGCGTGCTGAAGAAGCTCGCCGAGAGCGGGCGGCTCGACCCCGAGGCCGAGACCGTGGTGCTCAACACCGGCGACGGACTCAAGACGCTCGACGCGATCAGCGACGACGCCCAGCCCACGGCCGTGATCCGGCCCTCCCTCGACGCGTTCCGCGCGGCTGTCTGACAACCAGGAAAGGCGAGTTAAACCATGAGCGTTTCGGTGCGGATTCCCACCATTCTGCGCACCTACACCGGTGGCAACGCCGAAGTCAGTGGCGAGGGCGCGACTCTTCGTGACGTCCTCGCCAAGCTCGACTCCGACTACCCGGGGATCGGCGCGAGAATTCTGGATGAATCGGGCAAGATTCGTCGTTTTGTCAACGTTTACGTTGGGGAAGAGGACGTCCGTTTCGCCGACGGGCTCGACACTCCGGCACCTGAGGGCACTCAGATCTCAATCATCCCGGCGGTCGCCGGCGGCTGAGTGCCATAGATCACACTTGTGGAAGGCGCCCCTAGTGGGCGCCTTCTCCTTTTCCAGGCCAAATGAAACGTTGAACCACCTTCGTTGCGAAGAAATGCGTCGTTTGCAGATTGACTCTGTTGCCAAACCCCGTGCCACAGGTATGGTCGAGGGCGATCGTCTGGCTGATTTTCCCTTAAGTCCGGCGATTACGGGTCTCGCGGAGGAATGGGCGAGATCTGAAAGCCCAGTAAGAGGAGTCGGAAGTGGCGCAGGGCACCGTCAAGTGGTTCAACGCGGACAAGGGCTACGGCTTCATCGCGGTAGACGGTGGTAAGGATGTATTCGTCCATTACTCAGCGATCATGATGGACGGGTACCGATCTCTCGAACAGGGGCAGCGCGTCGAGTTCGAGATCACGCAGGGCCAGAAGGGACCTCAAGCGGAGGCCGTCCGCGCCGTCTGAGATACACCCCCTGGTATGCACCGGTGGGGATCGCCCGGCAGCGCAGTCCGTGCGAACCCGCCACCTTTCTTTCGTCGACCCGGTCACGGCGAGTCGCGCGAGGCGGCTCGCCGTGGGCATGGATCCCGCCACCTGCGGTGGCCTGGACGCGGCTCGTCGCAGGTGCGGGGTCCTGCCGCCGGTGGCGAACGGTCTCGCCGCACGCGCTGATATGGGGAGGAAAGCCCCGGTAGGAGGCTTCTCGCTTGCACTCGGCAGGGTAGAGTGCTAAACAGTTCGTTGGCACTCTGTGCAGCAGAGTGCCAACACTCGGATCGGGACGATGGGGTCTGCCGAAGGAGATGCTGACCCATGCCGTCGCGGGCGTCGGCTCGGTCCACGACAAGCCACCCTGCATCTGGGAGGTCTAGCCTTATGGCAGCCAAGATGATCGCGTTTGACGAGGACGCCCGGCGCGGTCTCGAGCGCGGTATGAACCAGCTCGCCGACGCCGTCAAGGTGACCTTGGGTCCCAAGGGCCGCAACGTCGTGCTGGAGAAGAAGTGGGGCGCCCCCACGATCACCAACGACGGTGTC
>NZ_JBIEIS010000081.1:0-33628 GCF_043496855.1 Nonomuraea sp. JJY05 | reverse complement strand
GGACACCGCACACCCGGGGCCGCCCGCCAGCGTGCCGTCACAGCCCGGTTCGCCGTCGTGCTCGCCGAACGCGCCTGGACCGACCACCACCGAGAAGCGCGCGCTCAACCAGCTCGCCGCCCTAATCAGCAAGTGCCACGGAAGCCGGGTCGAGGTGTGGCTGGACGAGACCGGCAAGCCGGCCGCTGCGGCATCGGCCGCCGAGTGCCTGGCCACCGCGCGCCGCGCCCAGTTGAAGCCGTACGTCGCACCGGCCGCGCTGCTCTACATCGGCTCGCCGGAGGACCGTACGCCGGCCATCGACCCCTACGACATCGCGGGAGTCACCGCGGTGATCCTCGTCCTGGCGGTCGGGGTCAGCGTGCTCGTCGCCACCCGGCTGACGCGGCCGATGCGGGCGGTGACCGCGGCGGCCCGGCGGATGCGGGCGGGCGACGGCTCGGCGCGGGTCATGGTCCGCGCCAAGGGCGAGGTCGGCGAGCTGGGCGCCGCGTTCAACGAGATGTCCGAGCACCTGGACCGCATGGAGCAGCAGCGCAAGGCGATGGTCAGCGACGTGTCGCACGAGCTGCGCACGCCGCTGAGCAACATCCGCGGCTGGCTGGAGGCCACCCAGGACGGCGTGGCCGAGCTGGACCCGGCGCTCACCGCCTCGCTGGTCGAGGAGGCCATGGTGCTGCAACACATCATCGACGACCTGCAGCAGCTCGCGCTCGCCGACGCGGGCAAGCTGCGGCTGCACCCCGAGCCGGTCGACGTGGCCGATCTGCTCGAGCAGATCGCGACCGTCTACCGCGCTGCGGCCGCCGGGCTGGTGCTGACCGTCGAGGTGACCGGCCGCCCGTACCTGGACGCCGATCCGGTACGGCTGCGGCAGGCAGTCGGCAACCTGCTCACCAACGCGCTCCGCCACACGCCGGCCGGCGGGCGGGTGAGCCTGCGCGCGTACGGCGACGGCGACGGTGACGTGCTGATCGAGGTGGCCGACACCGGGCCGGGCATCGCGCCCGAGCACCTGCCGTACGTCTTCGACCGGTTCTGGCGGGCCGAGAAATCGCGCAGCCGCCAGACCGGCGGCAGCGGACTGGGCCTGGCCATCGTGCGGCAGCTCGCCGAGGCGCACGGCGGGTCCGCGGCGGTGCGCAGCGAGCCTGCCCGGGGCGCGACGTTCGTCCTGCGTCTGCCCCGCAGAACAAAGATCCGGGACTAGCGACTGTTTCAAAAGGTGGGCTCGTTGTGGATGAGCAGGTCGGCCTCACGGTACAGCCCCCGGCCACGGCGATTGCGCTGCCAGTGAACGCCGGACAGCCACCGCCGTCCTTGAAGCGGCGCTCCAGCAGGGCGCGACACCCGGGGCAGGCCGGCCATGACGTCGTCAACGCCGGCGCCGGCGACCGCCGTTCCGAAGCGCTTGCCTGCCTCGTTGGCCGTGGCGAAGAACCCTACAGACCGCGAACAGACGAAGAAAGCCGCAGGTCGCTACCGCTAGAGATGGTTGATTCCAGGGGATGGAGATCGGCTGTTTGGCTGTGGATATGAAGCGAGGGCACTCATGCAGCAGTGACACCAGCGTCTGATGCCCACCGGACACAGCCGGATAGATGACGTCCTCGACCCGCTCCTCCGGCGCCTCCAAAGCGGCCTCGGTCATCTTGAACGGGATGTTCTCCTTGCCCGGCACCCGCTTCAACTCCGCCACGAAATCGCCGATCACCTTCGTCTCCGCGCGGGCATTGATCCGGTGCACCGTGACGATGAGCAGGTCCACCAGCGCGTCGGTGATCTCCCGGCCCCGGCACAACAGGTAGGCGGCCAGCAGCGTCATCTTGATCTCGTGCGGATGGCTGCGCAGATGCGACGGGCCTCCGCCGCCACCCGGGCCCGTCAGCTCGCCGGCACCTTCGGCGCGACGTCGGCGAACAGGTCCTCCGGCAAGCCGACCGAGCGGATCGCGGTGAGCTTGAACACCTCCCGCTCGATCGTCTTCACGCTGACGTTGCCTGGCTCCTCCCGGATCATCGCGAACACGTCCACCCCGGCCCCCCGGCCACCGCGGCCGCGCCGAACAACGCGCCGTCATCCTGCCCTGCCGCCTCCTCCTCATCTCCCGGGTCGGCCGTCTTCGCGATCAGGGCGAGCATCCGCGCCGCCGCCTCACCCGGGATCCGGCCGCAGATCCGTGCGGTCAGCGCCTGCTCGGCCTGCCGCAGCCCCGGCCCGATGATCCGCCGTGCCGATCTCGCGGCCGTTCGGAAACCTGCCGAATACTGAATGCAAGCGCAGGAGCAGCGCGAACCCAAGCTTGGTCGCCCCTCGGCGCCCGGATAACTGCTCCAGCTCCTCGCCGACCAGCGTCCAGTTCCCGATCAGATCGTCCTCGTCCAGCACACGCGCCACGAGACATCCGGCCTTCTTGCCAGCGGGCAGCTCCCAGCCGCCGCAGCCCCACAATTCCGTGTCCATACTGACCGCGTCTGATCATGCACGTCGAAGATCGGCGAAAGATTCGCGATTGATCACAGTTAGGGGCGCCTCGACCTGCTCTCACACGATCGCATGTATCCCATAACAGCAGCCTTATAGGCTCCCCGTCTTCGGCCGACCCGGAAGGTGCTTGACCTGCCGGGCATCTGCCAGCGTGCACTCCAGCCCTTCGGCCTCCAGCCGGAAGAATGGCGCCTTCCAGTAGTCGCCGGTGCTCTCCATCACCACCCGCACGACGCCACAGCAGCGCAGCCAGTCCGCCAGCGCCAGGATCTCCTTCTTGGTCGTGCCGAACGTGCGGACCTCCTGCGCCCGCCGTCGCGGATTGCGGTCACTGGGCAGCCGGACACACGCATCCAGCCGCCCCTTGGCCACATCGAGCGCGCACACCCGCTCCACATACAGCGGCTCGTCCTCGACCTCATCCACCCGCCACCTCCTCACCATTGAGCGAGTGGCGACCGTCCGGGGGACCGAGGGCGACGAGCGAAATCTGGCCCGCGTGCTCGAAGCAACAAGGAACAGCCCTCCAGGAAACCGGCTCCCAGCGTCCAGACTCAGTCCCGGGCTCAACCGGCGCCAAGCATTCATGACGTCACAGACGGCCACCGACCCCCATTTTCACGCCGGAACCGGCGCCCCACATGGGTTTCCCCGACTCGGTCGCCGACGGCCGTTGTGCCGGCTCTGGCCCTGTCTCGGTGCTCGGGGTGCCACTGTTGTTGTCGCCGTCTGGTCTGGGGCGCCGGAAGGTGGAGTCGCAGTCGGCGAGCCGAGCGCGGACGGTCCCGATGCGCTCCCCATGTCTGCCGTACGGGGTCGGGAACGTCGGTGCCGTTCATGATGTCGTCGTCGGGCAGGTCGATCACGGTGATCATCCAGCGTCGGCAAGCTCCTGCTGTGCTTGGTCGAGGACGATGCCCAGTGATCGGGTGCCGCGCCCGGTTGCCCAGATGAGCGAGTTGGTCTCGACGACGTGGTGATTCTGGACCGCTGCCAGTTGGCTCCACACGGGATTGCTGGCCAGCAGCTCCGAGATCGGCGTTGGCTGGGCTGAGGACACCGCGATGGTCGAGACGAAGATGACGTCGGGGTTGGTCTGAAGGATCTGCTCAAGCGAGTAGCTCGCCGTCCCTGGCTCGTGGCTGCCGCCTGCGGTGTCTTCCCACGGGTAGTTGCCGACCTCCTGCAGCACCGAGCCGAGCAGGGACGAGTCGGTACTGACGTTGAAGTTGGCGTCGACTCCGCCGATGGCGATGCTCGTGAGCGTCGAGCGATTCTCATGGGCCGTAGCAAGCTTCGCGTTGAATCGTTCGACGGCGTCGGCGGCCTGTTCCTGGCGGCCGGTGACCCCACCCATCCACGTGAGGAAATCGATGGAGTCCTGGTAGCTGCTGACCTTGGCCAGGTACAGGGGTGCGGCCTGCTCGATCGCGGAGCGAAGCCCGTCATGGACGCCTTCGAGGCCGATGACGAGGTCAGGGCGGGCAACGATGACGTCTTCCACGTTCTCCTGGCCGAAGCTGCCGCCGATCGTAGGGATCTTCTCGGCCTCCCCGGGGCCGAGGAACTGAGGCTGGGCGAGCAGCTCGTGGGCGCCGGCCTCTCGGCTGGCGACGGGCCGCAGGCCGAGTTCGAGTAGTGCGTCGTCGCAGATGCCGGTGAGGCATACCACCCGGGAGACGGGACTCTTGACGGTCACCGACGTACCGGATCCGTCGGTGACCGTTGAGGTGCTCGTCGGTGAGGAGGAGGGGCTCGGGGTCGTGCCGCCACAGGCAGCCAGGGCGAGGACGGTCGAGGCAACGAGAGTGGCAGTCAGGACGCGGCGGCGTGGTCGCTTCGCGGTGAACACGGACACAAGAGTCCCTTCTGATTATGAAAACGATTCTCATGTCATACTATAGTGGAGATGGTTACTTCATTTAAGCGACCGTGCTGGTTGCCGGCCTGGTGGGCCTTGTTCTCGATGGCCGGTGTGGTGGCTCTGGCCCTGATCTCGGTGCTCGTGGGGCCGCCGCTGTTGTCGCTGTCTGGGATGGCGGAAGCTGTCGCGTCGGTGGGCGCGACCGATGCGTGGGTGGTGTTCTGGCAGTTGCGGGTGCCGCGCGCGGTTGTCGCTGTCATCGCCGGCGGTGGGCTGGGCGTGGTCGGACTGTTGATGCAAGACGTGTTCCGCAACCCGCTCGCGGGGCCCGATCTGCTGGGGGCGGGTCCTGGCGCCGCGTTGGCGATGGCGTTGACCGTGGTGACCGGGGTCGGCGGCGCGTTCGTGGTCGGCCCGCTCGTGACGTTCGCTGGGGCGCTCGGAGGTTCCCTGATCGTCTTGCAGTTTTCCTCGCGACAGCGTGACCCGGTTCGCTTCGCTGTCGTCGGCGCCGCGGTCTCGGCCGGTTTGACCGCCCTGACGATCGCAGTGATCAGCGTCGGGTCTCCGATGGCGACGGATCTGTTGTTCCGCTACCTGCTGGGCATCTTGGCCGGCCGTACCTGGACGATGGCTCTTCCGGTCTTCATCGGTGCCGGCGTGCTGGCAGTGTGCGTGGTGCCGTTGGCGCGGGCGGTGAGTGTGGTCCGCTCTGGCGAGCGGTTCGCGGCCAGCGTTGGCATCCGTCCTCGGCGCGTTGTCATCGAGGTCGTCGTGGTGTCGTCGTTGATGACCGCGACCGTGGTCTCGTGTTGCGGCCCGATCCCGTTCGTCGCGCTGCTCGCGCCGTTCCTGACCAGGCGATCGCTGCGGCGAGAACACACCTCCTCCCTGGTATGGCCGACTGCCGTCACGGGTGCTCTCCTGCTGCTCATCGCCGATATCGTCGGCCGGCTGAGCACCTACCCGCAGGAGGCCCCCGTCGGGGTCTGTGTCGCGGTGCTGGGCGGACCGGCGTTGCTGCTCTTGTTGCGCGGCCTGCGGGCCGGCCGGTCCCCCGCGGTGGAGCCGATCTGATGCCCCGAACAGCAACGAGTAACCCCCCAGCGCCACCCCGGCTCCACAAGGAGCGTCGGTGGTGGCCAAGCGATGCACGGCCGGCTCCTCGGCGCACCCTCGCCCGTCGGACGACTCGCCGGGTCGTGGTGCTCTGCTGCGCGTGTCTAGTCGTCCTTGCGGTGACCGGGCTCGGTCACATCCTTGTGGGCCAATCGGCGATCACCGCCGGACAGGCGCTCGCCGTTGTGACGGGACGCCCGCATTCCTCCGTTGATGCGTTAGTCGTGGGCCTGCGCGTGCCCAGGTTCGTCATCGGGGCGACATCTGGACTCGCGCTGGGAAGTGCGGGCGCGGCGCTGCAGGCCTCCCTGCGGAACCCGCTGGCCGAACCGGGGATGCTGGGCATCTCCTCGGGTGCGGCACTCGGCGTCGTGCTGACCACGGGTGTGGGTATAGCCGAGGGTCAGCCTGTGGTTCTGCTCGCGGCAGCCGTGGGCGGGCTTTGTGCGGTCGGTCTGATCGCGCTGACCGTTCGCGGGCGCTGGAACGACTCGGGACTGATCGCGCTTTCGGGTGTGCTCATCGGCTCGATCCTGACCGCTGTGGTCCTTGGAGTGCTGGCGCTGACCGGCCGACCGATCGGTGACGTGCTGCGGTGGCTGGTCGGGTCGGTCAACGCCCGCACGCTCGACGACGTCCCGCCCATAGCCGCGCTGACCATCGCCGGGCTGCTGATCGTCCTGAGCCAAACCCGACCCCTGTCGGCGCTCCGCCTCGGCCCGGCTATGGCGTCCACCCTCGGGGCGAACCACAAGCGAGCGCGTGCCCTGGCCATGATCGGCGCCATCGTGCTCAGCGTTGGCGGCGTGATCGGAGTCGGCGCGGTCATGTTCATTGGCTTGATCGGGCCGCAGATCGCCCGTCGCGTTACCCGAAGCACTCATCCCGGCGTGCTGATCCTTGCGGGCGGACTGGTCGCGGCCGCGATTCTCCCGGCCGCCGATCTGATTGCCGAGCAGGCGACGCTGATTCTGCCCGGAACAGGAAGTGTCACAGGACTACCGGTCGGCGCGGTGATCGCGCCCCTCTCCGTCCCCGTCCTGTTGTGGCTACTCAATGCGCGAAAGCAGGCGGCTTGATGAGGGAGAGCATGGAGATCGACCACTCGACCATGGATGGACGTGCCATCGACAGCCATGCGCACGATGCCCCGATACATGAGCCGAGCGCTGAAGCCGGGCCATATGCGATCACGACGTCGCCTGTGGTGCCACCACTGGCGGCCGAGGCCGTCACCGTCGGATACGGCCAGGTGCCGGTGCTCACCGAGTTCGGCGTGAGCTTCGATCCGGGCGAGGTCACTGCGTTGCTCGGGCCGAACGGGTCGGGCAAGTCCACGCTTCTCGCGGCCCTGTGTCACCTGCTGACTCCGTCGGTCGGCGCTGTCCTGCTCGACGGCGCGTCGATCGCTCGAATGCCGACCAAGGTCCGCGCTCGGCACCTTGCCCTCGTCGCACAGAGCGCTGTGATCCCCGAAGCCATCGACGTGCGAACGCTGGTCTCCTATGGCCGATACCCGTACCGAGGTCCGTTCGGCACCGGTGACGCGGCAGGGGAACAGGTGATCGCTGACGCCCTCAGGCTGTGCCAGCTCGATGATCTCGAAGACCGGCCGGTGGACGCCCTGTCGGGCGGTCAGCGCCAACGAGTGTGGCTGGCGTGCGCGCTTGCCCAGCAGACCCCCTGGCTGCTCGCCGATGAGCCCACCACCTATCTCGACCTGGGACATCAGACCGAGGTGCTCCGGCTCCTCCACCGGCTCCACACCGACCACGGCCGCGGTCTGGTGATGGTCCTGCACGACCTGAGCCAGGCGGCGCAGTACGCGGACCGCATCATCGTCCTCGACCACGGACAGATCGTCGCCGACGGTCCGCCGGGCAGCGTCATCACCGAAGAGCTCCTCGCCGAGGTCTATCACGTCGAGGCGCGCCTCATCCCGCATCCGGTGAACGGGCTCCCCACGGTGGTCCCGCTGCCGTGACCGAAGCGACGCGACCTCACCGCAGCACCCCACCAGACGAGGGACTACCACGCATGACAACCACCACGACCACCATGGACTCCAACCACAGCGCCCGCTCCGAGGAACCACCGTCGCTGTTTCAGCCCATCCGATTCCAGCTCGCCGCAGCGATCGCCGTGCAGGCCGTCGCCGCTGCGGTCAGTGTCGTCCCCCTGATAGCGCTCGTCGAGCTCGGCCGCATCCTCCTCGCCACCTCCCCCGACCCGGGACGCGCCTGGGCGGTCGTGGGGATGGCCGGCGCGGCCGTGATTCTCAGGTTGCTGTTCGCTGTGCTGGCGAACACGATCAGCCACTACGCCGAGAACGACCTCCAGTTGGGCATCCGGCGCGGTCTCGTCGATCGCCTCGGCCGTATCCCGTTGGGATGGTTCGACTCGCGCTCGTCCGGTGTCGTGAAGCAGGCCGTGGGCGACGACGTCGATGCGCTCCACCACCTCGTGGCGCACTCGGCGCTGGAGCTGACTTCCGCGATCGTCGCGCCGCTGATCTCGCTGGTCTACCTGTTCTGGGTCGACTGGCGGCTCGCGTCGATCACCCTCGTTCCTCTGAGTATCGGCATCATCTTGTTCCGCCGGGTCGGGACGCTGTTCCAACGGGGATTCGCGGCGATGTTCCCGATCATGCGTGAGATCAACCAGACCGCCGTCGAGTTCGTCACCGGCGTCGCGGTCGTGAAGACCTTCGGACAGTCCCAGCAGTCCTATCGGCGCTTCGCCAACACCGCGAACCGCTTCTCGACCGGATGGAATCGGTCCATCGGCGGGCTGGCCATGCCCCGATCGCTGGCCGAACTCACCCTCTCGCCGGGCGTGATGCTGCTGGTCACCCTCATATTCGGCAGCGTCTTCGTCACCGCCGGCACGATGTCGGGGGCGGATGTCCTCGCCTTCGCCGTGCTCGGCACCGGGGTGTCCGCGCCGATACTTGCGCTCAGCTACGCGGAGCAAGATCTGCGCGCGGGCAGGGCTGCCGCGACCCGCGTCAACGCCCTCATGACGACACCAGTCGTCGAGGTGAACGAACCGACGCAAACCCCCACCGCGCGAACGGTCGAGATCGACCGCGTTGACTTCGCCTACGAGCACGACCATCCCGTGCTGACCGGCATCACCCTCACGCTCCGGCCCGGCACCGTGACCGCGCTGGTCGGACCGTCCGGTGCAGGCAAGAGCACCCTCGCACGACTCGTTCCCCGATTCTTCGACCCCACCAGCGGAACGATCAAAGTCGGCAGTGCAGACGTGACCGCCATCTCCAACGGCGAGCTGTACCGGCACATCGGGTTCGTGTTCCAAGAGGTCCGGCTGCTGCGTGACACGATCCGCGAGAACATCCGTCTCGCACGGCCCGAAGCCGATGACGAGCAGGTCGCCGCCGCCGCTCGCGGCGCGCAGATCCACGAGCGAATCCTCGCGCTGCCCCGCGGGTACGACTCGGTAGTTGGTCAGGACGCACTGCTCTCAGGCGGTGAAGCGCAGCGAGTCGCCATCGCCCGGGCCATCCTAGCCGACCGGCCCATCATCGTCCTCGACGAGGCCGCCAGCTTCGCCGACCCGGAGTCGGAGAACGAGATCCAACGCGCGCTCAGCGAACTCACCCACGGCAAGACCGTCCTCGTCATCGCCCACCGTCTGCGCAGCATCGCGAACGCCGACCACATCGCCGTGCTCGACGGTGGCCGCATCGTCGAGCAGGGGTCACACGACGAGCTCCTCGCCCGCGGCGGCCTCTACCGCCGCCTGTGGACAGCCCAGGCCGGCCAGGCGACCGAACCGAGCCACACCGCTACCTCCGCAACGGGGAAGGAATCCCGATGATCCGCCAGCTCCTCCGTCTCCTCGACCCGAGCAGCCGTCGCACCCTGCGACGCATGATCGCCTGGCAGTGCGTCAACGCGGTCGCCCAGGGCATTCTCTTCGCGCTCACCGTCCCGCTCCTGCGGGCGCTGCTCGGCCCGGACCCGGATACCGTGTGGCCATTCGTGTGGGGCTTCCTCGCGGCGTCGGTGCTCTACGCCGTCGTTTACTGGTTGAGCCTGCGGTCGGCGTTGCGATCCGGCTCGACCCTCTCCTACGCGCTGCACACCCGCATCGGCGACCATCTCGCCACCCTGCCACTGGGTTGGTACACCGCCGAACGCGTCGGCCAACTCAGCACGCTGCTCAGCCAAGGCGTCGTGGACATCATGGGCATCGCCGCCCACCTCATCCGTCCGCTGATCACCGGCCTGCTCACGCCCTTCGCCATCGTGATCGCCCTGGCGTTCTTCGACTGGCGGCTGGCCCTGGTCACCGCGGTCACCATCCCGGCACTGATCCTCGTGTTCCGCTGGGCCAGCAGGCTCGCGGCCACCGCCGACACGATCCGCGCCGAAGCGCACGCGGAGGCCGCCGGACGGATCATCGAATACGCCGCCCTGCAGCCCGTCCTGCGCGCCTACAGCGCCACCGGGACCGCCAACAAGCTGGTCGACACCGCCCTGGTCGGCCAGCACGATGCGTCGGCACGCGTCCTGCGCGCCTCCAATCCCGGACGAGTCGGCTTCGCGCTAGGTCTGCAAGTCGCCTTCACCCTCATCCTGGCCGCGGTCACCGGCCTCGTCCTCGGCACCTGGACCGCCGCCGTCGCCGTCCTACCACTCCTGGTGCTCGTCGTCCGTTTCATCGAGCCACTGACCGAGACCGTGGGTCTGACCTCCACCGTCCAGCGCAACCGAGGCTCACTCACCCGCATTACGAACGTCATCGACACCCCGCCCCTTGCCGAGCCCACCACCCCGGTCGTCCCCGAGGGTAACGACATCGAGTTCGACCGGGTCGGTTTCGGCTACGACGACCGCCCCGTCCTGACCGACGTGAGTGCCCGGCTCCCCGAAGGCACCATCACCGCGCTCGTCGGTCCCTCCGGGAGCGGAAAGACAACCCTCACCCGTCTCGTCGCCCGGTTCTGGGACGTGCGTTCCGGCGCCGTGCGCATCGGAGCGACCGACGTCCGCGACATCGCCACACCAGAACTGATGTCACGCATCGCCATCGTCTTCCAAGACGTCTACCTCTTCGACGGGACCATCGAAGAGAACGTGCGCCTCGGCAAGCCCGACGCGACCGAATCCGAACTCCACGCGGCCGCTACGGCAGCCCGCTTGGACGACATCCTCGCCCACGCTCCCGACGGCTGGCGCACCCGCGTCGGCGAAGGAGGAATGCGGCTGTCCGGCGGTGAACGCCAACGCGTCTCCATCGCCCGCGCCCTCCTCAAGGACGCCCCGATCATCCTCCTCGACGAAGCCACCTCGGCCCTCGACCCCGAGAACGAGAACGCCGTCCACGACGCCATCGCCGCCCTCACCCGCGACAAGACCGTGCTCGTCATCGCCCACAAGCTCGACACCATCCGCCACGCCGACCGCATCCTCTTCCTCGAAAACGGACACATCGTCGAAAACGGAACCCACGACACGCTCCTCCAAGCTGATGGCCGCTACGCCCAGTTCTGGAACGCACGCGCCGCCGCTGCCGAATGGCACCTTGACAGCTCAGCATGAGCAGCCAACCGCTAAGTCCCCGCGCAAGCCCTCCGTGCTGGCCGTGCCGACGCCTGTCGGAGCCGGCTCAACCGGGACGCTGGCCGATGGAGCGGCGCCGACCGACATCCTTCATCGCCGCAGCAACCTCATCCCTCGTCAAGGCCGCTCCGGGAAGCGGCACCTGCTCCGGCCGTGCCTGCAGACCGTCCAGCAGAACAGCCATACACCGCCGCCACTGCTCAGCGTCCACGTTCGCGGTGTAATCCCGCACGGCGTCGACCATGACGTCAATGAGGAACAGGTCAGACCGTTCCGCATCCCGCCGCAGATACCCGTCCTCCTTCGCCCGCGCGATCAGCTCCTCCACCCGAGCCGACCGCCGAACCCGCCCCTCCGCGAAGGCCTCCGCACCTTCCGGGGTGGTCATCACCACCGCCCGCAGGCCCCGATCAGCATCGATGAACGTGTTCATCCGCTCCAGATACAGCACCAGCCCATCCCACGAGTCCTCCTGAGCCAGCGCCTCCTCCAGGATCCTGTCGAGCTGCTCGTCACGCTCCCCGTAGACCGCATCGACCAACGCCGACCTTGAAGGGAAGTTGCGATACATCGTGGCGATCCCAACCCCCGCATGATGCGCGATCTCGTCCAACGTGACATTCAACCCACGCTCAACGAACACCTCGCGAGCCGCCGCCAGCAAGCGCGCCCGATTCTCCACCGCATCTCGCCTCCTACGCCGCCGACGGGGGACAGAACCAGAGGAGTCATCGGTATTGGGTATCGCCATAACTCCCATTGTCCCGGCAAGCAGCAAAGGCACGCGAGCCACCACACTGCAGCACCACAGACCCAGCCGCTGACGTCACCATCCGCAACTGGCGACGGCAACTTCAGCCCAGCAAACACGTCGCCGTCGTATGGGACAGCTGGCAGCTCGCTCCAGCCGATGCCGTGGTCGAGGACCTCGGTCAGGAGGAGGGAGTCGACGTCGAGGGCGGGCGCCAGACGGACCGACGCGATGGCGCCGACGATGTGGCCGGGCGTCTGGTCGTCGAGGACGGCCAGGTGCTGGGTGGGCCGCCGCCCGGCGATGCGGTAGCAGGGGAACCGCTCGGTGACCCGGGCCAGCCAGTCGCGGTTGACCGCGACCGGCTTGCCGCGCAGCTCGCCGATCCGCGCGCACTCATACGACCAGGGCGACCAGTCGATGGGGCGCAGCGGCTTGCCGCCGGTGCGGGAGTAGCGGGCTCACGTGGCTGCCAGGGCGAGCGCCGGCCGCCGGTCGAGCAGGTCGGGCGGGCTGGTGCGGTGCCAGGTGTAGGTGCCGTCCGGCGGCAGGCCCGGCAGGTGGGCGACGCTGATGCCGGCGCCGTCGAGGTCGAGGCGCACCTTGGCCAGGTCCCACACCACGTAGCGGTCGCTGAGCAGGACCTGGCCGCCCGTTCGCACGAAGGTCACGAGCTTGGGATTGAGGACCAGGTCGCCGACCAGGTCCCGCACGGGGACATAACGGACCGCGGTGCCTGCGGGTGTGGGGTGTTCACGAATAGGCGTGGCCTGCACCGAGTCGGGGATGGTGATGATCGCTTCCCGTAACACAACTGATCGTTTCCCAACTGTTCGGCGCCTTCAGGTACTGACAGCGTTCTGCGCGGCACACATCGGCGCGGAACCGGGAGGTCGTGAATCGCGAGGTTCAGGGCCCATCGGTCCAGATGTACCAAGGGCCCCTAAAATGCTCGTACCAGACCTCGTCCGGGCCCGGTACCCGATCCGGAATGTAGGCGAAGCCGTAGCGCTTCCATCCCCATGTGAACGAGGTGACCATGAACTGCGCTCCGCCCGGGATCTTCTCCGTGTAGCCCACCTGATACAGGCCCCGCCACTGATCATGGCCATCGTCGTCGTCATGCACCGACCGGGCGTAGCGTTCCAGGCTCGATTTCGACAAGGCGAAGCGCACGTGCAGGGGCGCGTCGACCGTGACCAGCAGCACGGTGCCCAGCACCAGTACGAGTGGGACGAACATCCAGGGCGCCCGCCCTCGCGCGCCTTCACCCAACAGCGCGGACCACGTGATGGCGAGCGCCAGCCAGTACAGCGCCAGCAGCAATGCCCAGTAGGACAGGCCGGGAGCGCTCACCTCAAAGAGCGTCAGAAGCGAGGCGAGTCCGATAGCGCCGGTGAAAAGCAGGGCGAGGCGTTTGCGAGCAAGGCGCATGGGGCGATCTTTCCTTATACCGGGGCCAAGCACATCGGTCCCGGCCGACTTAAAGATCGAGAACGTAGGGCCGAGCGTCGGCGCGACCATAGGAGAGGATCTGCCGCAGCCCCTGCCGCAGTTGTTCGATGGATTCTTCGTCTACATCGAGAGTGACTTCGACTTCGGGTTCGGCCAAGCCAAGTGCCTCCAGGTCGTCGGGGTCGAAAGCGACGCGCAGCACGTTATTGCGGAGTGTGAGCTCCCGGACGGCGCCGTAGGCGGTTCCTTGGTCCTCGGTGACGACGCAGTAGGTGTCCATGCCTAGGGCGATGTCTTGGTCGTCAGGTTCATAGGTACAGCACTGAAAGATCAATATCACTCCCTCTCCGGCCGGAGTCTCGCTGACACCAGCGGACAGAACCTCATCCTCCGGATATTCGTCGGCTCCAGCGGCCTGAGCCGTGAATCTGATCATCATGGCGGAAAGAGTAGCGGCAAGCCAGGACGAATCTGCAGATCAGCGATAGGCCAATGCATACGCCGCGGTAAGCGCGGCCATGAGTCCGACGGAGACTTCGCCACCTTCTGACCACAGTGCCGCCAAGCAAGGATCCTGAAGAGCGGCAGTGGCTGCCAGTGCTGGGGTATTTACAGCTTGGAGTTGTTGGAGCAGGCCGATGAACTGCGGGCACAGTCGGCAATAGTCGAGGAACGACTGCGCCGGCTGGCCATCATGCGTGAGAGGGTGTTGCTGAACGTTTGATCTTGGGGAAGCTCTGGGGGCGAGACGGAGCGTCAGGCCGAACCGGGCTTGGCGGTCCATCTTGTCGACGACAACCTGGCCACCCACGAGGCGCCGGTGATGAAAGATCTGATCGATTCGCGTGAACGGGCTGGCTGGGCAGGCGCGGGGTGGGCGTACGACATTGGTTGTCGGACCCGGGCGGTAGCGTTCGCTGCGTCTGTAGGCACCGTAATCGGAGATGTTGATGCCCCGTCATACCTTGCCCCGGCCGATAGCTGTGGATGAGCTGTTTCCCGAGTTGCAGCCGCTCGGCAAGCAGGCGCTTCGGCTGCATCCGCGTTCGGGAGTCCCGTGCTACGAGGACAGCTCCTTCGGGGGCCCTTTACGGTGGCCGACCGATGAGCCCTGGCCATCGTGCGCCGAGGAGCACTACACCGAGGACCGGGAGAATCCCGAAAAGTATCGCCATGAGACCGTGGTGCCCATGGTGCCGATCCTGCAGCTCTACGCGTCGGACGCGCCCGGTGTCCCGTTCCCACGGGGCAGCGACCTGTTCCAGGTACTGTGGTGCCCGTTCTTCCATGGACCGGGTGGCGAGGAGCGCTATCCCCTGGTTCGGGTGTTCTGGAGGAACGCGGCCGACGTCCGCCACGTGCTCGCCACGCCTCCCGAGCGCGCTGATGCTCCAGAGGGTCACGTTCCCGTGCCCTGTGTGGTTCATCCGGAGCAGGCGACGGAGTACCCCCATGGATACGAGCTGCCGGAGGATGTGTGCCGCGAGATCGATGACCGGCTGGACAGGCTGAAGGAGGCTACCAGGTGGGACTATCACTACCACCTTAGTGTGGCCCCCGGGACCAAGGTCGGCGGCTACCCCTACAACCTGATCGCCGCGACAAGCGACCTTTCCTGTGAGAGGTGCGGAGGGCCCGTCGAGCATCTCCTGAGCGTGCACAGCTATGAGTACGACGGTGTGTCCGCGCAGACCTGGCTTCCGGTGGAGGATCGGCCCGACGACGACAGCGTCCCGTTCCGTTCCTCCGAAGGAGCCGAGGCCGTGGGGAAGCCGCATGGCTTGGAGTTGGGATACGGAGGCGACCTGTACGTCTTCGATTGCCGTTCCTGTCCGGACCGCCCGACGCAAACCACCTTCTACTTCAACTGAGCATGCGGGCGGTGGCCTTCGTGACCTCGATGTCGACGGTGCCGGCAGCAATCCGGCGCAGCCGGGCGTGCCCCATACTCGCCGTCGAGGGGCAGGGGCGGACCCCGCGGGGTTGGCGGCCGAGCGGTGCTGCAGGACCTAGAGGGGCTTGCGTCTCTCGACGAGGCGGTGAGCGGCTGGGTGGAGCAGGTGGACCTCCTCCGTGCCTGCTCCGGCGAGGGGGGCGTCCTTATCCGCCCCGACGGGTACGTCGCCCTCGCAGGAGGAGCTACCGTGAACGACGCCCCTCCGACAAGGGCATCCGATACGCGGGTCCACCAACCGTCGCACTCTTGCCCACACCCTCAAGACCATGATCATTTCTTATCTAAACGGCATTGGTCGCCGAGGTAAGTGTCGATCCTCAGGTCTGATTCGTGCGTCGCGGACAGATTTGGGTTTGGGATGCCATCGAGGTCCATGGGCCCCGCCAATGCGATCTCGCCTCGCCATATGATACGTGCGGGATCCGTGGTCGGGGTACGAGCCGCGGTAGCGACCTCCGACGGGGGTAAATGCGTCTCTGGTGAGCTGATCGTCGGCGTCGAGGCAGAGGTGCTCGGCTGCTGAGGGAGCCACCATGCCCCGAGCGCGATGAAGGAACCGATGACCCCTGCAATAGCCCCGACGATGGCCCATAGCCGATCGCTGCCCTGCAGTCTACGAACTCTAGTACGGCAGCCGCCATTCGCTAGCTGAGCTGGGATGATGCGCCGCTGGTCAATGCGATCTTGTGATGGCGATTCTGCACAACAGAGCAGCCGCCCATGATCATGTCTGTGTGAAGAGTACAAGACTCTGGCAACTCGGCCCGGGACCGTACCGATATTCCGAGCCGTTGCGTACAAAACACTGGCGGGCGGCTGGCACCGCAACCCAAAGTTCTTCCCGCAAACACCCGATATGACCTTGGCGCTAACCGAGGTTCATGGCCGCGACCTGCTCCGTTTCGGCCGGCGGCAACGGTTCCAGCGGCGGTCGTACGGTCGCGCTGGCGATCACGCCGAGCTGAGCGAGCGCGGTCTTTACCACACCGACACTGGGCGCGCCTCCCCTGGCCGACCGCAGGTTCTCGAACGCGGTGGCCCGTCGGACGGCGGCCCGCGACGCGGCCAGGTCGCCGGTCCGCAGGGCGTCATAAAGCGCCATCGGAATGGTGTCGTCGACCGCGATGAGGCCGGAGGTGAAGCCGGTGGCGCCAGCCTGCCACGCGTACGCCGCCCATTTCTCCGCCAGACCGCACAACCAGACCACCTGGTCGAGGACGGCGTGAGCGGCCAGCGCGGTCGGATCAGGCACCGAGTGCTTGATCCCCACCACGTTCGGACAGGCGGCGACCAACTCGGCGACCGCCGGCGGACCCACCGCGGGATCACGCAGATACAGCACCACCGGCAGCGGAGAAATTGCGCTCGCGATCGCACGGTGGTAGGCAACCCAACCGGCCACCGACGCAAACGGATTGGTGGGCTGGTGAATCATGACGGCGGCGGCACCGTACGCTGCCGCTGCCTTTGCCTCCTGGATCGCCGCGTCGACCGCGCCACCGACCGAGGCGATAACCGGCTTGCCGACGGTCTCCACGGTCGCGGCGACGACATCGAGACGTTCTTGCGCTGTCAGAGCGAGAAACTCTCCGACACTGCCGCCAACGGTGATGGTGCCGGAGCGGCCACCATCGACGTGTCGCGCCAGCCGGCGTACCGAGTCGAGGTCGATCGACCCGTCGGTGGCCATCGGCGTCACGACGACGGCGCACACCGAAGCGAGCTGAATGGCGAAATCAGCGGACACGAAGCGCCTCCAGTACGCGGTCGAGGTCGGAAACGGTGGTGTAGGGCCCGATGGCCAGCCGCGCGCCGGACGGCGTACGGGACACCGCCAGGCCGGCCGCCTGCAGCAGGTCCGCCGCATCGGGCCGAGGGATGCAGACGATCGGCGTACTGCCCGGCGGCAGGTCGAGCCACCGTCGTAACTGGTCGGCGAGATCTAGCGTGTGGCCGGCGATCCGGTCGGCCCCGAGATCCAGCACCGTGTCCAGGGCGGCCGCGGTGGCGCCCCAGGAGTTCCACACTGGGCTCACGTCCAGCCGGCGAGCGGCCGGATCGAGGTCGAGTGGACCGCCGAAGAAATGGCTGGCGGACGGGCTGGACCACCAGCCCGCGCCGCTGGGTCGCAGCCGGTCCAGCAGGTCTGGCCGTACGGTCAGAAACGCCGTACCGCGCGGTGAATACAGCCATTTGAAGGCTGGGCACACCACGAAGTCGAAGCCGGCGTAGTCGGCAGCTAGCCAGCCGCACGCCTGCGCCGCGTCGACGATGGTCAACGCGCCGCGGTTGGCCGCGGCCGTACGGATCGCGGCGTGGTCGGCGAGCGCGCCGTCGGCGGAATGCACAAGGCTGAAAACGACCGCGTCACCGCGCTCGGTGATGGTCTCGGCGAGCAGGTCCCGGCGGACCAGGTCGACCTTCACGCCGCGGTCGGCCTGGCTGAGAAAGGGAAACAGCAGCGAGGTGAACTCGTCCTCACTGGCGATCACAGTGCTACGTTCAGGCAGAGCGGCGGCCACGATACTGGCCAGCTGCGACACCGACGTGCCGGTGGCCACGTCCGCCGGGTTCACGCCCACCAGCGCACCGAACGAGGTTCGCGCTTGTTCGGTGGCGCCCAACCAGCTGTCAAGCGGCGCGGCACCATACGTCCACTGCTCGATCCATCCGGTCGCGGCGGCAATCGCCGCACGTGGCGGCAGGCCGTAGGACGCGGTGTTGAAATAGCCGGCACCGCGGCCGTCCCAGTAGCCAGCGAGTTCAGTCATGGCATGCATCGTCGGTGGAAGGCATGCTTCCCGGTAAGTGGCAGTTATGACCTCCGCCGTATGATTTGGGACATGATCACCGTTGCCGTGCTCGCGTACGACGATGCGCCGACCTTCGAGTTGTCCATCCCGCAGGCTGTCTTCGGAGCGGCGGAGCTGGCCGACCGGTGCGAGGTCGTGCTGGTGTCCGGTGAGCCGGGTGA
Source organism: Nonomuraea sp. JJY05 (assembly GCF_043496855.1). NCBI lineage: Bacteria > Bacillati > Actinomycetota > Actinomycetes > Streptosporangiales > Streptosporangiaceae > Nonomuraea > Nonomuraea sp. JJY05. Next base: position 15,430 of record NZ_JBIEIS010000081.1, on the reverse strand, counting down.
GCTGCGGACCGAGCACGGCTGGCGCCTGCCGACCCGGTCGCTGCCGGAGCTGACGCCGGCCGACCTCCTGGTGGTCGCTGGTTGGCGGGACCCGGCCGAGGACGTGCCGGCGAGCATGGTCGAAGCCGTACGCGCCGCCGCGCACGCCGGCGCTACCGTCGTGGCGCTGTGCACCGGCGCCTTCGTGGTCGCCGCGGCCGGCCTGCTGGACGGCGAACCGGCCACCACGCACTGGCGGCACGCTCCGGCGTTCGCGCGCCGCTTTCCCCACGTACACCTCGATCCCGCGGTGCTTTACGTGGACCGCGACGCGATCGCCACCTCGGCGGGGACGGCGGCCGGCATCGACCTCTGCCTGCACCTGGTCCGTGCGCGGTTCGGTGCAACCGTCGCCAATGCGATCGCCAGACACCTGGTCGTACCAGCGCATCGCGAAGGCGGCCAGGCACAGTACCTACCGCAGGCGGTCCAGTCGGTGGAAGGCGACGACCCGATCCGCGCGTCGATGAAGTGGATGACCAGCCGGCTTGACCAGCAGATCACCGTCGCTGACCAGGCCGCGCGATGCCACCTGAGCGCCCGCCAGTACGTCCGGCGGTTCGCCGACGTCGCCGGCACCAGCCCATACCAGTGGCTGCTCCATCAGCGGATCGCGCGCGCGTGCGAGCTGCTGGAGAACACCGACGACAGCATCGACCAGATCGCCACCGCCTGCGGTTTCGCCGATCCAACCGGGCTGCGCGCACAGTTCCGCCGCCGCGTCGGCGCGACTCCCACGGCATACCGTGCCACCTTCCGGACCCGAGGCAACAACCTGCCAGCCAATGCGGTCTCGAGCTGACAGGTCGTCTCTCTTGAACGTGGCGGAGTTGGCGGCCAGCGTGACGGCTCGACGCAGGTGCGATTGCCTGGAACTACCACACCGTCCGCTTCACCAAAGTGCCCCTGGCTGTCCAAGGAGTGCGCGTTCGACCTCTGGCCGAACGCGGATGGTCAGGGGTGTTCAGGTGGTCCAGGCGCATCTGATAACACAGTGCATCAAGTTGATCGGACGCTGCTTGCGCGATCTTCGGCCGGAGGATGTCGCACGGCTCCAACGCCTCACCAACCGGAGCAAGGACCACCTACTTGCGCCTGAACGTCAAGACTGGGCTCGGCGGTGTGTGAGCGACCTTCAGCAGCATATCCCTTGGGTCTGGTCTGAACGCAGGCAGGCGTAAATTCAGCAGACCTGTATGGGTGCGATGGTGCTTGCCAACGGAGGCGGGCGTCGAACACGGATGGTCATGGCGAGCGCCCGAGTCCCCAAGAACGTCGTTTCCGTTCATCAAGGCGTTGGACCTCCGACGGGAGTACGCCGAGCCTAGTACGGCAGCCCCAATTGCGGTGTGAGCTGGGATGATGGCGGCCGGACGATGCGATCTTGTGATTCGATGCGGGAGCAACGAGAGCAGCCGCTCATGATCATGTCTGTGTGACGAGAGCAAGATCGAGAGCGGCTGCTGCCCTCATCGTAGAGGCAGCGCGCGCAACGAAACACCGAGAACCTCCTGACCGCGCTGGCGCCGATGTTCGCCCGCATCGAGCCGCGGCAGCAGGCCGCCAAGTACATCCGCGCGCTGATGTCTCACCTGCCCAAACGCAACGGGTGGACGATCGCCGAATGGGTGGGCGACCGCAGCCCGGACGCCACGCAGCGGCTGCTGAACCGCGCCAGCTGGGACACGGCAGGAGCGATGAGCGCCGTGCGCCGCTTCGCCGTCACCCGCCTGGACGCCGCAGCCCGCCCGGCATTCCTGACCGTGGGAGCACTGGATGAGACTGGCCAGGAGAAGAAGGGCACGGCGACGGCGGGCGTCAAACGCCAGCACATGGGCTGCGCGGGCGGCGTCGACAACGGCATCAACACCGTCCACCTGGCCTACGTCCGCGCCGGCACCGGGCACGCGCTGATCGGCGCGCGGCAATGGATCCCCGCCGAGCAGATCTGCGATCCCGTCAAGGCCATCACCACCGGCCTGCCGACGAACCTTGCCTTCGCCACCAAGGGCGAACTGGCCATCGGCCTGCTTCGCGATGCCTACGCCGACGGCGTGCGCCTGGACTTTGTAGCCGGCGACGAGGTCTACGGCGCCTGCCCGCACCTGCGCAGCTTCCTCGAAGAGCACAACCAGGGCTACGTGCTGCGCGTCCGCTCCGCCTTCGCCCTCGCCCTCGGAGCAGGCACCCGCCTGACCTGCGAACAGGCGGTAGCCAAGCACCTGAAGCAGAAGCGCAAGTGGACCATCCGCTCGGCCGGTGACGGCTCCAAGGGCGAGCGCATCTACGCCTGGGCCTGGATCGCCACCGCCAGCCTCACCCACTTCCTGCTGGTCCGCAAGCACCGCAGGACCGGAGAGCTGGCCCTCCACTACTGCTTCATCCCCGCAGGTCAGCCGACCACCCTGCCCCGCTTGATCGCCGCGGCCGGGCTGAGATGGCCGGTGGAGGAAAGTTTCGAGTTCGGCAAGGAGTTGTTCGGACTGGACCAGTCCCAGGTCCGCCTCTATGAGGCGATCCTGCGGCACACCGTGCTGGTCATGGCCGCCCTGGCCATCTGCGCGGTCAGCGCCGCAGCCGCTCGCCGCCGCACCGACACCCAAGCCTCGCCACCCACGAAACCCGACCAGGCCGCGCCCACAGACCCTGGGATGATCCCGCTGACCGTCGCCGCCATCAAGGACCTGTTCAACGCCGCTACCACGCACACAACGTCGCTGGAACACACCGCCCACTGGTCACTCTGGCGACGCCGCCACCAAGCACGCGCCCGCTGGTTCCACCAGCGCGCCCGCCTCGCCACCGCATACACCCAGCTCAGCGGCGGGGCGGACGAGGAGTGGGTGTGGACCTCAGGTATCCAGGAATTCATCCGCCGCGCCTGACCTGGCTGAGCGATCCTGCCTGTCTTTGTCGAACTTCGGAGAGATGCCCGGGCAGGTAGGAGATGCACCCGGCGTGAGATAGTCGTCGACGCGGAGAGCCTCAACCCGTCGGGCACAGGACGGCTTGGCCGGCTTTGATCATTTCGGGGATGATGGCGTCGTCGGTGGTGCTCCGCGTGACGGAGATCTCGAACTGCCGCCGGCCATCGGTCGAGTAAAGGATCAGTGTGGTGTAGCCGAGCCCCGAGCCGCCCTGCATGTTCAGGTTGTCTTCGCACTTTTCCGTGCCCTGCCGCGCGCTGCCCCTGCCATCGCCGCCGGCTGAGCCACCGGCGAGGACCTTCCGCAGCGACGCCGGCAGCAGCCTGCCCTGGTCGAAGGCCCGCTGGAAGGTGCTGACGTCACGCGTGGTCGAGACGACGTTGCCGGCGCCGAAGCCCCAGCTGGCGTTGGCGCGGTGCATGTCGCGCAGGGCGCCGGTGGAGTCAGCGTAATAGCCGTGCCCGTGCGGGCCCTTGATGCCCTCCGGGGGCTTGGTGAGCGCGTAGGTCCGGGTCATGCCGAGCGGGCGGAACAGGCGCCGGTCGAGTTCGTCGGCCAGGGTGTGACCTGTCACCTTCTCGATGATCCTGCCGATGAGGGTGTAGTTGGTGTTGGAGTAGGTGAACTTCTCACCCGGCTCGCCGGTGCGCGGCAAGCCGCGCGTCGTCTCCACGATGTCGATGGGCCGGTAGTAGGTGGTGAAGTCGAAGACGTCGAACGCCGGTTCGGTCGAGCCGCTCCGGGACCACCAGTCGGGGATGCCGGAGGTGTGCTGGATCAGTTGCTGGACGGTGATCTCGTCGGCTCGTTCCACCAGCCCGTCGGCGGCCACCTCCGGCAGCAGGCCGGCGAGTTTGTCGTCCAGGCCGAGCTTGTCCTTCTCGACGAGTTGGAGGAGCACGGTGGCCACCATCGCCTTGGTCTGTGAGCCGATGTAGAAGCGGGAGTCGGCCGGGATCGTGCCGCCTTTGCCGTTGAGCAGCCGCGACCCGGCGGTGCCCTTGCCGGCGGCCTTGCCGTCCACGTACGCGCCGCCGATCGCGCCCACGACGCCGGGCGTCTTGGCGAGCTTCTCCATGGCCTGCTGGGCGTCGCCGACCGCGGCGGCGACAGCGGCGCTGGCGGCCGTCGCGGGCGAGGCGGTGGCCAGCAGCAGGGCTGCCGCGGTCGCGGCGGCAACGGACATGTGCTTCACGACAACAACTCCTTCGAGGGGACGAAAAGGGGTCAACAAGGCGCACAAGCGGATCACGTGATGACCTGTCGTGCCGTCTCGCCGATGGACGCCACGGAGGCGTCGGAGATGCCAGGAATCACCATCAACAACACGCGTGACACGCCGCCAGGTCTCGCAGCACGCTCGGCAACTCGCCCGCCGGTCAACCGCAATCCACTGTCGACCAGCCATGTCGCCATCTTGTCCGCGCCGTGTCATGGTCAAGTCACGGTCGCAGTTGGCGACCAGGCCGAGAGCGCAACTTCGCTGGCGACCTCGGCATCGACACCACCGCGGCCCCGACCTTCGCCCGCCCGCCCCGCACGGGCAAGGGCCTGGCCTCCACCGGGATCACCGCCGGCTGGCAGTACTCGGCCAGCGACGGCCTCCCGCAGTTCGGCTACAGCGCCACCGTCGCCGCCCGCCCCCGCACCCTCACCGCAGCCTTCCCCCAGCTCGCCCTCGGCCTCGTGGTCGACACCCCGCACAAACGCATCGGCGCCAACGCCATCACCAACCTGGCCCCGCTGGCCGACCTCGGCCTGCCCGCCCGGTTCGCCGCAGTGGACCGCGCCTACACCGACCAAGCCGCCGACTACTTCGCCCGGCTCGCCCGCGCCCTGGGCTACCAACTCGTCCTGGACTACAAGCAAGACCAGCGCGGCATCCAGGGCAGCGCCCACGGCGCCCCACTCATCGACGGCACCCTCACCTGCCCACTGATTCCCGACCGGCTCGCGCAAGCCACCACCAGCCTGGACGACGCAGCCGTCCGCACCCCCGACGACGAGCTCAACGCCTTGATCGCCGCGCGGCAACCCTACTTTCTTCACCACAAGCAGGGCCCGAACGCCCACCACGCGATCCGACTCCAGTGCCCGGCCGCGGGCACCCCCCTCGGTGACCTGCCCCGCTTCGAGGTTCCACCACCGCCAAGACGGCCGACCGACCGTCGTCGATCTGACCGACGCCCGCCAGCGGGCCGCCCACCCCTCCGCCAAGCCCCGCATCCTGCCCCCGGTCCGCGACCAGCACCCCGATGACCAGCCCAAGATCTGCCGCCAGCAGTCCATCACCCTGCACCCCGACGACCTCGGCCACCTGGACAAGTTCCGCCAGGACCTGCCCTACGTGACCCCGACCTGGGCCGGCACCTACCGCGCCGTCCGCGCCAATACAGAAGGGATCAACGGCCGGCTCAAGGGCTTCGACCTCGACCTGGGCGAAGCCAAGAACCGACCCGCGCACGGCCGCGTCGCCCAAACGCTGCTCATCGCGCTCATCGTCACCGTCGCCAACGACCGCTTCCTCGACGCCTGGCGGCACACCCACCAGGCCAATCCCGCACCGAGCGACACCACAACCAAACTCGACGACCAAGACGCCGCCGACCCGCCGATCCCGACAGGGAAACCGCCACCAGGGCCTCAGGCCACAACCGGAACGTCAGCACGCAGCATCCCGCCAGCCGCAGGCTTCGCCATGCCCAGCGGCGCGATTCTCGTGCTCCTCCAGCGGCCAGAGAGCACCCGAGCCTTCCGCAGCACCAACCGCACGACCCCAAAGACGCCCGAACGCGACTCGGAACCCGACCTGATCCGGCTGTTCGACCTGGTTCACCGCGAGGTCTACCACCAGGTGCCGCCGAAGGTGGAGTACTCCCTGACCGACTTCGGCCAATCACTCAACACCGCTCTCATCCCACTGGGCGACTGGGGCGAGAAGCACATGCGAGCCATCAAAGCGCTTCCCCGCGGCTGAGCGACACGCAGGCGCAGACCTCGATGAGGTTGCCGTCGAACGGTTCGAGACCCTGGTCGCCGATAAGACGGGCAAGTAACACCACCCGCCTGAACACCTGCGCCACCGTGATCGTCCCGGCCCGTACACCGGCCAGCAGATCGCTGCGGGCCTTGCACGCCTCGGCGGGCCTTCACCAACGCCGCGGCCTGCCCAGCCGCCCAACGACGCGTTGCCGCAGCCGAAGACCACGTCTGCGGCAACGCGATCACCACGATCTAACCCATACCCCCACGCTGCACCGGGGTCTTCCGGCCAATCAGAGGCCACGACCCCTAAGCCCCGGGCCGTTCGACCCTGCTCCTCAGACTCGAATGGCAGGCCCGTCGACGGCGCGCGAACTCGCGCCAGACAGCGCTGCTACTTCTCACCGACATTTCTTCGCCCCAGCACCGTGAGCGCTGTCAGAACTCACCGACAAGTGCTGCTACTCGTCACCGACGAAATCAAACGGGGCCTGGCGAGGACGGGCCACGCAACCCGGTCCAGGTGAAGACGTCCGTCATTGGCACGGTGTCCCAGGCGCGCAGCCGAAGCTCCAGCTGTTGCGGCAGTTCTCTGAATGATGATCCGGCGTGTCCCCGGCTCACCGTGGCGGTTGGCAGCAGCACCTCGTCTCCTGCGGTGACGCCGCAGGAGACGAGGACGGTGCGCAGGGCAGCTGTGTTGGAGGGGACGGCGACCGCATGGCCGACGCCGTACGCGGGCCACCGGGCGGCGATGATAGCCAAGATCGTCGTCGGGCCTGCGGCACCAGAGGCGGACGTCGTCACGGGCGGCCGTCCACCATGCGGCCGGCCATGGACGAACGGGGTCGCCCGCCGGTTTCCGCATGGTCGCCCGCGACCCCGTTCGTCGCGCCGCCGCCGTCACCGGGCGGGCTCGCACCCGACGTATCGAGAGTCGGTTGTGTAGGTGGTGGCCAGGCACACGGATCGGATGAGCTCTCCGCTGTCGAGGCGCCACAGGACGACACGCTGGTCAACGGCGCCGGCCAAGGTGCTCCCGTCCGGAGAGAACGCGAGGGCATCGACCCCCTCGAGCAAGCGGAGGCCGTCCGGATGGCGAAGCTGCTGGAGCCGCTGGCCCGTGGCGGTGTTCCAGACTCGCACGCCGTCGCGGGTGTCGGCCGCCACGAACCTCGCGTCCGGCGAGAACGCCACCGCGCGGAACTCGCTGCCTGCCTCATCGCGGATCGATCGAATCTCGGTGCCGTTGACGGTGTCCAGGAAGAGCATGCGATCCCAGCCGGCGACGGCTATGACCGAGCCTTGCGGAGAGATCGTCGCCGTACGGGGCCAGTCCAAATCCTCCCTGCTCCAGATGCGGTGGCGGGAGGCCGCGTCCCAGAACACCCCAGTGCGGTCGTTGGTGGTGAAGACAGTCGTCCGGCCGGAGGAATGGCCGATCGCGAGCACGTCGCCCTCCTGATCGCTGAGGCTCAGCACAGCGTGGCCCGTCGTCGTGTCCCAGACGCGGACGGACGTCCGGGACCCGGCGGCGAGTGTCCTGCCGTCCGGGGAGAACACGATGCGGTGATCTTCACCGTCCAGGTCCCACCGGTGTCGAAGGATGCCGGTCGCGATTTCCCAGACGCGCACGGTTCCGTCGTCGCCGGCACTGGCCAGCATGGCACCGTCACGGGTGTACACCACCGACCTCACCTCGTCGGCGTGCCCGGTGAGAGTACGGACGACAGCCCCCGTGGCGCTGTCGAGGATCCGTATCTTGTGGTCGCTGCCGGCGGCGGCGATGGTGGCGCCGTCAGGCGCGAACGCGACTGTCACAATGCCGTCCCTGAACGCGGGCAGGCCGAGAAACGGCTTCTGCCGGACGGCGATCGTCGCGGCCAGGCACCCTGCAGCCAGGCCGGCCGCGACGAGCACGAGGAACGCAGGGCGAAGCCATCGGGAAAGCCGCGACTCAGCGAGCCGGCGGTGGTAGAGGCTCTTGAGGTAGTCCTGGATCACGGCGTGGCGGAACTGGTAGACGGCACCGGCCTGCCGCAGGACCTGCCGTTCCACCGCCTTGTCGAGCAGCTTCTGGAAGCGTACGCGGCGGCCGTGCCTGATCCAGAGGAGGTACTCCGCGACCAGGATGGCCGACGAAGGGCTTTGCGCGAGCGATTCCATGAGGGCGATCGTGAAGCCGCCGCCGAGCCCCACCACGAGCATCAGCCAGGTGGCGAAGCGCATTTCAGGACTGAGAGCCGTCCAGGACCAGGGCATGTAGCGCAGCAGGACCACGCCGAGCGCGGCTCCGGCGAAGCAGAGCACGATGACGTGGGCGCCGTTGACCGCCTTGGCCGACCCGTAGGTCCGGGCCGGGGTCGTCACCGTCGTGGAGTCGGTGAGCGGGCGGGTGCAGATGCTCGTGAACAGTTGCCCGGCCACGCCGAAGATCGCGGCCGCCAGCGCGACCGCCGCGCCGGCGGCGATTCCGTAGACGATCCGTTCTCCGACTTCTTGCCCGAGCTCCACGAAGCCGAACACCATGGTCGAGACCAGGGCGGCCGCTATGCCGATCAGGGTTCGATCCCAGGCGGTCTGGCAGGTGGTGAGGAAGTCACGGAATCGGGGACGGCGGAAGGAAAGCGTGCGCGGGCCCATCGGCTCCATGCGCGTGCTCGATCCGGACCAGTGCGTGGACGACGGTTCGTCCTCGGAGGGCAGGGCGCCGACGCTGTTGGCCTTGGCATCATCGGTCACGAGCAGGTAGACGACGACGCCGATGATCACTGCGAGCACCCAGCCGCTGTTGACGGCGGAGCCGAGGGCCCCTTCCGTCTCGGCCCCGAAGGCGAACACGGCCGTGAACACGGCGGCCAGGCCGACACCGGCTCCGGCCGCCACCCCGTACACCAGGCCGTACGCCCGCGCCGGCAACCACGCGGGGATACGCCACCAGGCCACATCGCGCCGGCCGCCAAGGTGGCGGGCGATCCAGGTCAACCAGTCCAACGCGTCGTTCCTGGCCGGCTCGTCCAGGTACGCCTGGTGGAGGAAGCAGGCGATCAAGTGCTGGAGCAAGGCCTCGGACGACGGGAAGCGGTTCTTCGCGATCAACGTGGTGGGGTCGCCGTTCTGCGTGTACGCCTGCCGAGCCAGGGCGAGAGCCAGCGGCGTGGTCAACGTCGTCGCGGCCACCGAATGAGGATGGTCGCGAACGTGCGCGGCGACCTGCTGCCATTGCCGGCGGCGTGCCCCGGCCAGCCCGGTGACCAGGAACTCCTCGATCGCATCCAGATCAGGGGAAGGGAGCTCGACGACAACGGCCAGACTCAGCTGGCCGCTTCCCAGAGCCGCCGCGTACTCCTCGCGGCGGCTGGTCAGCACGACCCGCAATCCCGCCGCCTGGCTGTCGATCGCCAGCAGGGCGGGGCCGCGCAGGCGCGCCGGCAGCTCGTCGAAACCGTCGAGGAACAGCGCTATCCGCTCCCGGCGCAGCAGTTCGGCGACCACCTGAACGCCGTCGACGCCGGGAATGGCCGTCCAGTGGTCACGAGCGATCGTGGCTGCGGCCCACTCCAGCAGGGGCGTGCGGGGATTCCACCCGCCCACCGAGAGCAGCACCGGCACCGCCTCGTCCGCGCCCTCCTTCCGGGCCGCGAGGATGTCGAGGAGCAGCACGAGCATCGCCCCGGTCTTGCCGGCTCCGGATGCTCCGAGGACGACGATCCGCGTCTCCGTGGGCAGCGCGTCGTACAACGCCGGCTTGAACTCCTGGACGGCACCCGAGGTGGGCAGGTCGGCGGCGAAGCGGCGGAAGTCATCGGGCGGGGCGGCCACGTCCTCATCGGCCCACCTCCACCGCATCGAGACCGGTGCGACGCCGCGGCGGATCCCTTGCAGCTGGGCCTGCTCGCGCCAGCTCCGCAGCATCTCCGTCGCGAGCCTGTCGATGGCTGTCCGCTCCTGCTCCGGGCTGAGCGGGGCGAGCGGCAGAACCGTGGGATCCTCAGCCCTGGGCCGCTGACCGCGCAGCGCGGCGAGAGCCGCGAAGAACGCGGCTATCCCGACGAAGGCCCCCACCACATTGGAGTTTCCGACGACGCCTGTGTCAGCGGGCGGCCCGGCGACCACCCATACGACGGCGACGGCCGATAAGAGCACGCATATGATCAGGAGTGCCGCGCGGGCGAGAACCCTCACAGCTGCCCAGTGTGCCAGCAGGAAGCCCGGATTTCGACGCGGCCAACGCCGGCCGTGTACGGCAGTGGCTGGGAACGCAGCGACGACTGGAGGTCGGATCATGTGGCGTGCCGGTCTCAGTCGTGCGTACACCGTGGTTGTTACTCCCATGTCAGGACCAGTGCCAGAGCCGGTCAAAGAAGGCGGGCATCTTCTCCGACTGCCACGGATCGCTGCTCTGTTGGGTCGGCTCGCTGAAGCGTGGCGAATAGCCAAGCGATCCAGGGCCAGCGCGGCGTACCTCCTGTCGGGGCCGTGCCGTAGTAGCCGCCGTCAGTGCTGGGAGGGATGTCCATCGCGTGTTGCGGTGCCCTGTGAGGGGCCATCCTGGCTGAGCAGCGCCCGCAACCGGTCTTCGGCGTGACCTACAGCCGCGGCCAGAGCGTGCTCATAGAACTGGGGAGACGCCCGACTCCAAGCCCTGCAGCGGTGATCACGGCGCCGAGGTTCTGCTGCTGCCGGTCAGTCATGTGGGAGCGCATCCCCTGATGGCCGAGGACGTCGCGGGCGGCGTAGGCGTCGGTGGAAGCCACCTCGACAAGCGCTGCGCCCAGACGGGAGGCAGATGACGGGGATTGGCCAGCGGTCAGGTCGCGCGCGGTCAGACCAAGTCGGACCCGGAAAGCCGCCGTCATCGGTTCGTGTTGGGTGATCAGAGGCAGCGCCTTCTGGACGACATGGTCCAGTTCGTCCGGTGGGGTAGGTGTGTCGGGCGGGCGGCAGGCGATGCGCAAACAGCGCCGCGACGGTATGCTCCCACGGTTCCGCAGGGACGGTGGCGTCGATCATGGCGGCGGCCTCGCCGGGGAGTCCCTGTTCCATTAGCGCCATGATCTTGAGTTGGCGTCCGTCGAGCAGCCGTTCGCCGATGCCGCGGTGGGCGGCCATGGCGTCGGCGGCCTCACTCCAGCGGCCTTGATGGGCGAGGGCTCGGGCCCCGTCGACAAGCAGGGCAATCCACAGCTCCGTGCAGACCGCGCGGTGGTCGTCGCGGTTGTGGATCAGGGGCGTCAGGTCGACGTCGTGGCCGTGGATCACGGTGGCGCTGCGCTGCTGGGCGGCGCGATAGAGCTGGTCGAGCACCTCGTAGGCGGCTTTGCCGTCGCCCTTGCGGATCAGCAACCGGGAGATGTTGATCAGCGGCATCAACGACATGACCGCAATCTCCCCGTCGAGGCTCCCGCTCTCGGCGAAGATCTTGTGCTGTCTCCAGCACAGGTCTGCGGCCAAGCCGGGCAGCCCGGCGTCGGAAGCGATGAGCGCGGAGATGTTGAGGACCCCGCAGGCGCGGGCCACCAGGTCGTGGTGGCCGGCGCCTGCGGGGTCGATGGTCAGCGCGGTGAGATCGGCGATGCGCGCTGCCAAGGGCTTGCCGGGCGGTTTGGTACGGCAGACCAGCGGGATGCGGGCGGCGATCGCAGGGTTCATCACGACGCTGCGTCCCTTCTACGGCCAGTCGATGACGAGCCGGCTCGCGGGCTTGTCGATGATGAAGCGAGGGTCGGCCGCCTTGAGCTGGTCACGGCTGTCGCCGGTGGCCATGCGGAAGCCAGGGGCGGGAGCGTGGTTGCCGTAGTCGCGGTCCCACTCCTCGATCGCGGTGGCGACCTGCTCGGCGAGGACGCCGGCGCGTGGGCCGTGGCCGATGACGCCGATGGCCCAGAAGCGTCCCTCGGCGTCCTCTCCTTCGCGGATGGTCAGGTAGGCCAGGGTGTCGCCGTCGAGCGCGGCCATCGAACCCCACGCGAAGTGAGGGGTGAACCCGGCCCGTTGGCCGGGCATCCGAGACAGCCCGTTCGGCAGGACGCATGCCAGCCACAGATACACCCACTGCCATGGGTCGCCTTGCCGGAACTTCACCCCGGTATAGACGGGGCGGGCCGGGGCGTCCAGGATCGTCCGCATCGCCTCGCGGTCGACGAGCTGCTCGCTGAAGGTCTCCAGGTGGACATCGCCTTCCCCGGCTATTTGGACGCGCGTGTAGATGTCGTCGCAGATGCCCTTGCGCAGCGGCACGAAGGTCGCCATCTCGCAGGACACGGTCTTCCAGGTGTCGCCGTCGCGCTCGAAGGCGAAGGATCGGGAGATGCTGCCGCGGATGCGCATGGGGATGACCAGGCGGCCGTCGGGGGTGAGCTGGTCGAGCACCTTGGTGGGGATGTCGCCGGCGCCCACGGTGAACTGGATGCGGTCGAAGGGGGCGTTCTCCGGCAGCCCGGCCGCGCCGTCGCCGAGTACGGCGGTCACGTTGTCGGCTCCGGCGGCTGCCAGGTGTGTGCGGGCGGTGTCGACGAGGTCCTGATCGACGTCGATCGTCCACACGCGGCCGGTCGGAGTGACCAGGTGGCCGAGGAGTGCGGCGTTGTAGCCGGTGGCTGCCCCGGCCTCCAGGATGTTGTGGCCGGGGCGGGCGCCTACCTGCTCCAGTTGGGTGGCGACGATGGATGGTGCGGAGATGCAGGAGATCATCTCGCCGCCGGTGTCGTGCTTGATCGGCACGGCGTCGTCGACGTAGGCGGTCTCGACGTCAGCGTCGGGGATGAACGTGTGGCGCTCGACCGTGCCGAAGGCGTCGATGATCTCTGGGGTGCGCAGGTGGCCGGAGTCGATGTACTTGGCCACCATGGCCTCGCGCAGCTTGGTGGGGTCGACGGTGGTGCTGATGGCGGTCTCCATCCTGGTGAAGGTAGGGGTTACTGGTGAGGACCGGCTGGTAGAGGCGGCCGCCGGTCCGGTATCGCCGAAGGCGGTCTGCCAGCCGAGCCACGCCGCGGCGGCCTGCTCGGCCACGGGTGTGTTGTTCCGGTTGAACGCGAAGATCGCGTGGTGGGCGAGGACGGCGCGCAGACCGCGCTTTAGGTGCCCCTCCTTCGCGAGGCGGGCGAGGTGGCGGCCGGCGTCCTCGAACGCGGTCACGCGCTCGACCCAGCCCGGTTCGGGGTGGGGACGCTTGGCGGCGTCGGCGTTCATGAGGCGCCGCATCGTGGTGATCGCCGCCGCGCGGCGGGCCTGGGCGGGCGGGTCGATCGGCGGGCGGAGGTCGCCGATCTTCGCCCATACGTCGCCGACCTCGAACGGGTCAAGCCCGGCTGCCCGGTACATCGAGGACAGGAGCAGGATGCACCGTTCTCTGCTGTCGGGGCTGTGCGCCTGCCGATAATTACATCCGCCCAGGTCATAACCTCGCAAAGGCTTCGCGTGGCGGCGCGAGCTCCGGCCACCCAGGAGACGGAACCAAGTGCGGCATGATGATCGGCCGTGCTCCTTCGCCTGGCCTACCTCGCCGTCATGAACACGTTCGCCGCACTGCGGTTGCTGCCTATGGGCGATCGGGACAAGGACGTGGAGATACTTGCCCTGCGTCACCAGATCACCGTCCTCGAGCGCCAACTCGGCGCCGACACCAGAGTCAGATTCGCACCCGAGGACCGAGCCTTTCTCGCCGCCCTGCTGACCTCGCTGCCCCGCGCGATCCTGCGCCGACTGCGGCTCCTCGTCCAGCCGGACACCGTCCTGCGCTGGCACCGCGATTTGATGAAACGACGTCACGCGCGTACCTGTCGGCCGAAGCGGCCCGGGCGCCCGCCCATGGTGCGCTCCATCCGTGCCCTCATCCTGCGTCTGGTCCGGGAGAACCCCGGCTGGGGCTATCGGCGGGTTCACGGAGAACTCACCACGCTCGGCATCAAGGTCGCACCGTCCACGGTGTGGGAGATCCTCAAGCAGGAAGGTTTCGATCCAGCGCCTGAGCGAGCGTCCAGCACGTGGGCCGACTTCCTTCGGTCGCAAGCCGACGCCCTGCTGGCCTGCGATTTCATCGAGACCGTCACCTTGAACGGGCAACGACAGTACATCCTGGCGGTCATCGAGCATGCCACCAGGCATGTCCGTGTGCTCGGCACCACCGCGCACCCGAGCGTGAGCTGGGTCACCCAGGCGATCAGGAATCTGGTGATGGACCTGGACGATGCGGGCTGCCGGGCGCGCTATCTGATCCGAGACAGGGATGGGAAGTTCCCAGCCCTCATGGACGAGATCCTCGCAGATGCCAGCATCAAGACCGTGCTCACCGGTATCCGGATGCCGCGGATGAACTCGATCATGGAGCGGTGGGTGCAGTCGTGTCGCCACGAGCTTCTCGACCGCTGCCTCGTATGGAACGAACGCCATCTGCGGCACGCCCTGCGCGAGTACGAACGGTTCTACAACCAGCACCGAGCCCATCAAGCCCTGGACCAAGCAGCGCCACTGCGCACCGTCCCTGATCCGATCACGGATCCAGAGCGAATCACCGACCTGAATGTACGCCGACGAGACCGGCTCGGCGGCGTCCTCCACGAGTACACACATGCCGCTTGACCTGCATGGATGGAATTTTCGGCAGGCGCAGTGCCGACCCTCATCATCCAGGGGGACGATGACCAGATCGTCCCCCTGGACGGCTCCGGGCGACTGTCCGCCCAGATCGTCAAGGACGCCACCCTGAAGATCTACCCGGGTGCCCCGCACGGCCTGGCCAACACCATCGCCTATAGAGACCCTCTCAACGCCGACCTCCTCGACTTTCTGCGCGGCAAACTTTGACGTCCTGATCCGAAAAGCGGACAGTGACGGGACAGGCGGCAGCGAACCTTGGCCCGCGGTGGTGGGCCAGGGTTGTTGATCGGCGTGGTGGTCAGCTTCCACGACACCCGCATCAAGCCTGACCGCAAGAAACGCACCCACGTCCGCCGGCTCGAAGCCCTCGGCTTAATCCGGCCTGGGGATACCGTCGAGTGCATGGTGAACTGGCCCGGCTCGGCTATCGCGTGAGAGAAGCGACCGTGCAGCGGATCCTCCGGGGCCGGCGAGTCGGCCCAGCTGGAAGGGGGTCGCTGTGCAGTCCGGGCGACTCCAGGACACACAACGAACACCATCTTCGGCACGCCCTGCGCGAGTACGAACGCTTCTACAACCAGCACCGAGCACATCAAGCCCTGAACCAAGCAGCCCCACTGCGTCCCACCCCGGACCCGACCACAGACCCCGAACGAATCATCGACCTGAACATACGCCGACGAGACCGACTCGGCGGCGTCCTCCACGAGTACTCACATGCGGCTTGAACTGCATGGATGGAGTTTTCGGCAGGCGCACAGTTGGGGCGAGCCTGACGTGGCCACCGAAGCTGAGACCCGCCTGTATGGGCGCGCCACCGCCTGGGCTTGGGATCGGCTGCACCCGCGGTTGACCCGCCGTGCGGCCTGGGCCGATTCGGC
>NZ_JBIEIS010000080.1:0-34395 GCF_043496855.1 Nonomuraea sp. JJY05 | reverse complement strand
GCGCGGGCGCGGGCGCGGGCCCGGCGCGGGCGCGGCGTCAGCCGGTGGGCCGCCCCCGCTTGTCGCAGGTCACCGGGCCGGGGGGGAAGATGTACGGCGGGCTCGGAGTGCGCGAGCCGGATCCACCACAGAAGGGAACCCCATGAACATCCTCTTCCGAGGAGGCCGCGTCTTCACGCCGGGCGGCGTGCGGGCCGAGGCCGTGCTGGTGAGCGACGGCGCGATCGCCGCGGTGGGGCCGGAGGGCGAGCTGGCCCGCCAGGCGCCGTCCCACGAGACGGTGGATCTGGATGGCGGCCTGCTGGTGCCCGGCTTCACGGACGCGCACATTCACCCGGTCCAGGCGGGCCTCGAACGGGCAAAGTGCGACTTGTCAGAAGATTTCGGCCTTGACGCGTACATAGCCGTGATAGCCGACTATGCCGCGAAAAATCCGTCTAAAGAGTGGATTGATGGCGGCGGCTGGGACATGTCGGCGTTCCCCGGCGGCCTCCCCCACCGCGACCAGCTCGACTTCCTCGACCGCCCCGCCTACCTCATCCAGCGCGACCACCACGCCGCCTGGGTCAACACGCGGGCCCTCCAGCTGGCCGGCATCACCAAGGACACGCCGGACCCCGCCGACGGCCGCATAGAGCGCGACGCCGCGGACGAGCCCACCGGCGTGCTGCACGAGGGCGCGATGGACCTCGTCGGCCTGCTCACTCCGCGCCCGACCGCCCAGGACCTGGAGGACGCGCTGGAGGACGCGCAGCGGCACCTGTTCTCGCTGGGTATCACCGGCTGGCAGGACGCCATCGTGGGCTCCTACGCGGGCTCCCAGGACCAACTGCCCACCTACCTGTCCGCGGCCCGCTCAGGCAGGCTCAGGGCGCGCGTGGTGGGTGCTCTGTGGTGGGACAGGACGCGAGGTCTGGACCAGATCGAGGAGCTGGTCGAACGCCGTGCCGCCGCCGAGGGCCTCGACCGGTTCAGGGCCACCTCGATCAAGATCATGCAGGACGGCATCACGGAGAACTTCACGGCCGCCACCCTGGAGCCGTACTGCCTCTGCGGCGGCACGGGCCTGTCGTACGTGGACCCGTACAAGCTCAAGGAGTACGTCGCCGAGCTGGACCGGCTCGGCTTCCAGGTGCACTTCCACGCCATCGGCGAGCGGGCCGTGCGCGAGGCCCTGGACAGCTTCGAGGGCACGGACCCCGGCAACCGCCACCACATCGCCCACCTGCAGATCATCGAGCCGTCGGACGTGCCGCGCTTCGCCGCCCTGGGCGTCACGGCCAACCTGCAGCCGCTGTGGGCCACGCACCACGCCCAGATGGACGAGCTGACGCTGCCCTACCTCGGGGAGCCGCGCTCGTCGTGGCAGTACCCGTTCGCGGATCTGCTGGCGCACGGCACCCGCTTCTGCGCGGGCAGCGACTGGCCGGTCTCCAACGCCGACCCGCTGCAGGGCATGCACGTCGCGGTCAACCGCACGGAGCCCGGCGGCTCGGTGCACGCGGACTACCCGACCGCGCAGACCCCGTTCCTGCCCGGCCAGCGCATCGACCTGGCCACCGCCATGACCGCCTACACGGCGGGCTCAGCCTGGATCAACCGCTCCCCGGCCGGCGCCGTCGAGCCGGGCCGCCCGGCCGACCTGGTGGTCCTGGACCGCGACCCGTTCGACCTCCCGCCCGGTGAGATCTGGACGACGCGGGCACGCCTGACGTTCGTGGACGGCGACCCCGTCCACGGAAGCTGAGTCCACGAAGAGCGCTGAGCGGCCGCGGAAACGGCGAAAGGGCCTCGGAGAACCGAGACCCTTTCGCCGAACCCAGCCACTACCAGGGGGACTTGTTGTTCCTCAGGCGCTCCAGTGCCTCCTCGAGGATCGCCTTGCCGTCCTTGTCGCTCCTGCGCTCCTTCACATAGGCAAGATGCGTCTTGTACGGCTCGTTCTTCGGTGGGGCAGGCGGGGCCGACTCGTCCTGTCCGGCAGGGAGGCCGCAACGTGGGCAGTCCCATGTCTCGGGGACCGCCGCGTCACTGGCGAAACTGGGGCGCGTCTCGTGCATGTTGGCGCACCAGAACGAGACCCGCACTCTCGGAGCTGCCTCGCCGCGCTCGGCCTCCCCCATAGGGCCGGCGCCGACTCGGCTGCCACGGATCGCGTTGCCACTACCCACGGATGAACTCCTCGCTCGATCGCCCCGCGCGCAGGCACGGGGGGAGAATCACTGTCACGCGTTAACTTGTTTGCTCAGGGCTTCATGAGAAGGCCGAGAGCGATGATGCAGACGAACCAAACCGTGCCGGTGATGATCGTCAGCCGGTCGAGGTTGCGCTCCACCACCGAGGAACCACCGAAGTTCGACGAGAAACCACCGCCGAACATGTCAGACAAGCCGCCACCCTTGCCCTTGTGGAGCAGCACGAGCAGGATCATGAGACCGCTCGCCAGGATGAGGGCGATGGAGATTCCGATAATCACGGTATGCCTGTTCCTTCGATGCTTTGTTACGCGTGACGATTCAGACTTGCCTTCTGAGGGTACGGCCTGTTGTCAAGTCGCACCCCCAGAACGACTCAGTTAGCCTGGCATATCGGAGAAACGGCAGATCTTCGCGAACTCCCCGGCATCGATGCTGGCACCGCCCACGAGCGCGCCATCGACATCGGGTTGAGCCATGATCCCCGCGATATTGCCCGACTTGACCGAGCCACCGTAAAGGATACGGACCCCGGAGGCCACTTCAGTGTCGTAGAGCTCAGCGAGTCTCACTCGCAGCGCGCCACAGACCTCCTGCGCGTCCTCCGGGGTGGCCACCTCGCCGGTGCCGATCGCCCACACCGGCTCGTAGGCCACCACTATCGATTTTGCCTGCTCGGCGCTGATTTTGCGCAGCGCGCCGTCGAGTTGGCCAAGACTGTGCGCGATGTGGCCGCCCTCTTGACGTACTGACAGGCCCTCCCCGACGCACAGGATCGGGGTGAGCGAGTGCCGGTAGGCGGCCTGCACCTTGGCGTTGACCAGGTCGTCGTCCTCCTGGTGGTACTGCCGCCGCTCCGAGTGGCCGATCACCACGTAGGTGCAGCCGATCTTGGCCAGCATGGCGCCCGAGATCTCGCCGGTGTAGGCGCCGGCCTCGTGCTGCGACAGGTCCTGGGCGCCGTACACGATCCTGAGCTTGTCGCCGTCGACCAGCGTCTGCACGCTGCGCAGGTCGGTGTACGGCGGCAGGACGGCGACCTCGGTCCTGTCGAAGTCCTTGTCGTTGAGTGCGAAGGCCAGCTTCTGGACCAGCGCGATGGCCTCGAGGTGGTTGAGGTTCATCTTCCAGTTGCCGGCGATGAGCGGCTTGCGCGTGCTCATGGGTAGCTCAGTCCTCCAGGGCCGCGAGTCCGGGGAGGGTCTTGCCCTCAAGGTATTCGAGGCTGGCCCCGCCACCGGTGGAGATGTGCGAGAAACCGTCCTCGGGGAGCTCAAGCTTCCGCACGGCCGCCGCAGAGTCGCCGCCGCCCACCACGGTGAAGGCCCCTTCACTGCTGGTACGGGCGATCAGCGCCTCGGCCACCGCCCTGGTGCCGCCGGAGAACGCCTCGAACTCGAACACGCCCATGGGGCCGTTCCAGAAGACGGTCCTGGCGTCGGCCAGCTTGGAGGCGAACAGCTCGCGCGTCCTGGGCCCGATGTCGAGCCCCTCCCGGTCGGCCGGGATCTCGGTGGCCGCGACCACGTCGTGCTCGGCGTCCGCCCCGAACGTGACCGCCGCCAGCACGTCCACCGGCAGCACGAGCTCGACGCCGCGCTCGGCGGCCGAGTTGAGGAAGCCGCGCACCTGGTCGAGCTGGTCCTCCTGCAGCAGCGACTTGCCGACCTCGTAGCCCTGGGCCTTGAGGAACGTGTACGCCATGCCGCCGCCGATCAGCAGCCGGTCGACCTTGGTCAGCAGGTTGGCGATGACGCCGAGCTTGTCGGAGACCTTGGCGCCGCCCAGCACCACCACATAGGGCCGCTCGGGGCTCTCGGTCAGCTTCTTCAGCACCTCGACCTCGGCCACGACCAGCCCGCCCGCCGCGTGCGGCAGCAGCTTGGGCACGTCGTAGACGCTGGCGTGCTTGCGGTGCACCGCGCCGAACCCGTCGCCCACGTAGAGCTCGGCCAGCCCCGCCAGCTTCTCGGCGAACGCGGCCCGCTCGGCGTCGTCCTTGGACTCCTCGCCGGGCTCGTAGCGCAGGTTCTCCAGCAGCGCGACCTCGCCACCCTGGAGCGTCTCAACCGTGCCATGGGCGCTGTCGCCGACCACGTCGGTCGCGAACGCCACCTCCTGGCCCAGCAACTCACCCAGCCGCTTCGCCACCGGCTTGAGCGAGTATTTCGGGTCGGCCTTGCCCTTGGGCCTGCCCAGGTGGGCACAGACGACGACCTTGGCGCCACGTTCCACCAGCGTCTTGATCGTCGGCACCGACGCCCGGATGCGGCCGTCGTCGGTGATCGTCTCCCCGTCCAGGGGGACGTTGAGGTCGGCGCGCACAAGCACGCGCCGCCCCTTCACGTCGAGATCGTCGAGCGTGCGCATGCTCATGCTCCCTATTCATGGCCTCCACTCCGTGGAGGCGGCTCGGTCGCCCCAAGCCGTCGCGAAAACATGGGCCCCACCCCACGGCGGCGGCTTGATCGCTCTGGGCCGTTGCCTTACTCAGCGGGCAAGGCAACGGCGTTCCCCCACGGACTCGGTGGGTCAGAGGTCGCGGCCGACCAGCTCGATGAGGTCGGCGAGGCGGTTGGAGTAGCCCCACTCGTTGTCGTACCAGCCGACGACCTTGACCTGGTTGCCGATGACCTTGGTCAGGCCGGCGTCGAAGATGCACGAAGCCGGGTCGGTGACGATGTCGGAGGAGACGATCTCGTCCTCGGTGTAGCTGAGGATGCCCTTGAGCGGACCCTCGGCGGCGGCCTTGACCGCGGCGTTGACCTCCTCGACGGTGACCTCGCGGCTGACGTCGACGGTGAGGTCGGTGGCCGAGCCGGTGGGGATCGGCACGCGCATGGCGAAGCCGTCGAGCTTGCCCTTGAGCTCGGGCAGCACCAGGCCGATGGCCTTGGCGGCGCCGGTGGAGGTGGGCACCACGTTGAGCGCGGCGGCGCGGGCGCGGCGCAGGTCCTTGTGCGGGCCGTCCTGAAGGTTCTGGTCCTGCGTGTACGCGTGGATGGTGGTCATCAGACCCTTCTCGATCGTGAAGGTGTCGTGGAGGACCTTGGCCATCGGCGCCAGGCAGTTGGTCGTGCAGGAGGCGTTGGAGATGATCGTGTGGCTGGACGGGTCGTAGCTCTTCTCGTTGACGCCCATCACGATGGTGACGTCCTCGTTCTTCGCCGGAGCGGAGATGATGACCTTCTTCGCGCCGTTGTCGGCGTGCACCTTGGCCTTGGTGGCGTCGGTGAACAGGCCCGTCGACTCCACGACCACGTCCACACCGAGGTCGCCCCAGGGCAGCTTGCCCGGGTCGCGCTCCGCGAAGACCTTGATCGCCTTGCCGTCGACCGTGATCTCGTCGCTCGTCGCCTTCACCTCGTAAGGCAGGCGGCCCAGGATGCTGTCGTACTTCAGCAGGTGGGCGAGCGTCGCGTTGTCGGTCAGGTCGTTGACCGCGACGATCTCGATGTCCTTGCCGCTGGCGGCGACAGCGCGCCAGAAGTTGCGACCGATGCGGCCGAAGCCGTTGACGCCTACGCGGATGCTCACGGGAACCGATCTCCTCGAAACCAGATGGCGGGCTGAAACCTCAACCACGAACCTTATCGGACCTAAATTGGTTTAGACCACTGCAGGTCCCCGCGTGTGAATCAGCGTTCCGGAGGCACGTTTTGCGAGGTTCGAGTAAAGTGCCCGACTCATCGATGTAAATTCGTGCATTCTCTGGGGGCTGAGATGTCACACAAGCGGTCCGGCCTGCTGCCCGGACTCATTGTAGGCGTACTATCCGCGCTGGTCAGCGCGGCAGTGCTGGGGGCGGCCGTCCTCTTCCAGACCCGCTTGCCCGCCGCCGTGATCGCCTTCGGCAACGGCCACCCGCTGTCGCTGGCCTCGTCTCTCGTGGTCGCCCTGATCGTCGCCCTGGCGATGGGCACGGTACGACCCCGCAGCATCCTCCTGATCCCCGTGGCCGCGCTGTACGCGGGCGGCGCCATGGCCGCGGGTCAGATCCTCGGCTCGTCGATCATGATCGGCTCCACCCTGCGCACCCCGCCCGCCGAGCGCGGCCCCGCCGACCTGTCCGACATCACGCTGGACAACTTCTCCGCCGGCCTCCCCTACGCGCCCGCCCTCTACCGGGATCCGCTGTCGGTGTCGTGGGCGGCCTGGCTCTACATCGCCGTGGCCGCCCTCGCCGCGCTGCTCCTGCTGACCTTGCGCGTGGTACGGGTCCGCCGCGCCCAACGCGCCCAGGCGGCCGAGCCCGAAACGGATTCGTCGGCGGAGCCCGAGTACCGCGCCCCGTTCGAGCCCGCCCAGGCCCCCACCCCGAAGCCGACGACGGACCTGTTCACCCCCCGCAACCCCACCAAGGACTAACCGGGCCCCACGGACTACCGGGCCCCACCAAGGACTACCGGGCCCCGCATCAGCGCCGGGCCCCGCATCAGCACCGGCACACTTCAGCACCCGCACACCTCAGCACCGCACCCCGCATCCGCGCCCCACCGAGAGGCGCCTCAGTTGCCCGTCAGCTCGCCGACAGGCACGCCCCGCCACCCGCCGATCCGCCAACCTTGGCGACCCGCCGGCAGGCGCATCTCGCCGCCCGGCGGCCCGCCGACAGGCACCCCCAGCCACCGGCCGCCCAAGCCATCAGCCGACCCCGGGGCCGGCCCAGAATGCGCGTCGTCACGGCGAGCAGCCCGTGAGCCTTCACGACCGGCCATGACAGACGGCCACCCACGTCGGCGCGTGCGGCCCACCGTGCGCAGCCGTAAAAGATGGGCTTTAAAGCGACGCGAAGACGACGGGAAACGCGGTCACGGGGCGAGCATGTCGACGGTGAGGTTGGCCTCGGTGTTGGGGATGCCCATGTCGGAGGCCCGCTTGTCGGCCATGGCCAGCAGCCGCCGGATGCGCCCCGCGATGGCGTCCTTGGTCAGCGGCGGGTCAGCGATCTGCCCCAGCTCCTCCAGAGACGCCTGCTTGTGCTCCACCCGCAGCCGCCCCGCCACCACCAGGTGGTCGGGCGCCTCGTCCCCGAGGATCTCCAGCGCGCGCTGCACGCGCGCCCCCGCCGCCACCGCCGCCCGCGCCGACCGCCGCAGGTTGGCGTCGTCGAAGTTGGCCAGCCGGTTGGCGGTGGCCCGGACCTCGCGGCGCATCCGGCGCTCCTCCCAGGCCAGCACGCTGTCGTGCGCCCCCAGCCGGGTGAGCAGCGCGCTGATGGCGTCGCCGTCGCGCACCACGACGCGGTCGACGCCGCGCACCTCACGCGCCTTGGCGTGGATCTTGAGCCGGCGCGCCGAGCCCACCAGGGCGAGCGCCGCCTCCGGGCCCGGGCAGGTGACCTCGAGCGACATCGAGCGCCCCGGCTCGGTGAGCGAGCCGTGCGCGAGGAACGCCCCGCGCCAGGCCGCCTCCGCGTCGCAGGCGGCCCCCGCCACCACCTGGCGGGGCAGGCCGCGCACCGGACGACCGTGGTTGTCGATGAGGCCCGTCTGACGGGCGAGTGCCTCGCCGTCGCGGTAGACCCGCACGACGTAGCGCGAACCCTTGCGCAGGCCGGCGGGCGCGAGCACCAGCACCTCGGCCTTGTGCCCGAACACCTCGCCGATGTCCTTGATCAGTCGCCGTGCGGTGGCGTTCGTGTCGAGCTCGGCCTCAATCACGATCCGCCCGCCCACCAGGTGCAGGCCGCTGGCGAACCGCAGCAGCGTGGAAACCTCCGCCTTGCGGCAGCACGGCTTCAGCACCGGCAGGCGGCTCAGTTCGTCTTTCACCACACCTGTCATGGCCATGCGTTAGTCCTCTCCCCCATTCAGACCGGCTCTCAGCAGTCTCTCGCACCTTCGCGCCACGCCGACCAGGATCAACGCTTCTGGAGGAAAATCTCGTCCAGGACGGAGGCAAGACGTCGTGGGTCATGCCTCGGCGAGCCGTCCGCGGCGGCCACGTCGGCCATCACGAGCCGGGCGCCGAGCGCCGTCGCCGCCTTCTCCAGCGCACCAGGGTCGTCCACCACCCCGGTGTCGGCGAGCACGACGTCGATCGACAGGTCGGGAGCGTGCTGCCGGAGCACCTCCAGGTGTTGCTGGGGAGAGAAATCGTCCGTCTCACCCGGCTGGGGCGCCAGGTTGAGCGTGACGAGCCGCTTGGCCTTGGTCGCGTGCAGGACCCTGGCCAGCTCGGGCACCTTGAGATGCGGCAGCACGCTGGTGAACCACGATCCCGGCCCGAACACCACCCAGTCGGCCTCCTGCACCGCCTCGACCGCCTCGGGCCGCGCGGGCGGATCCTCGGGCACGAGCGAGATCGCCTGCACCCGCCCAGGCGTCAGCGCGCACGCCACTTGCCCGCGCACGGTCGACCTGACGCCGTCGAGCTCCACCTCGGCCACGATGTCGAGCGGCACCGACGCCATCGGCAGCACGCGGCCGTGGGCGCCCAGCAGCCGCCCGACCCAGTCGAGCCCGGCCACGGGGTCGCCGAGCAGCTCCCACAGGGCCACGATGAGCAGGTTTCCGACGGCGTGCCCGTGCAGCTCGCCCTCGCTGCGGAAGCGGTGCTGCACGACCTCGCTCCAGGTGCTGCCCCACTCGTCGTCGCCGCACAGCGCGGCCAGCGCCATCCGCAGGTCACCGGGGGGCAGCACGCCGAGCTCGCGGCGCAGCCGCCCGCTGGACCCGCCGTCGTCGGCGACGGTCACCACGGCGGTCAACCGGTCGGTCACCATCCGTAATGCGGACAGGGACGCGTAAAGCCCGTGCCCGCCGCCCAGCGCCACGACGTGCGGCCCGAACCCCGAGAAAGCCCTCGAGTACGTCCCGCGCTCCGGCACCGGGTTGCCCTCAGCCGGCCGCGCGAGCCGCACCGGGCACACGCCGTCCTCCGAGGCCGGGTCCGGGTTCTCGGCACGCCCCGCCTCAGGCCCTTCAGAGCCTGGAGCCGCCGCAGGCGAGCCGGGCGCGTCCGGGCGGGTCACGGCGCCGGGAAGCTCGCCCTCCGCGGAGCGCGGCGAACCTGCTGCTGCGAAGCCTTCATCGGTCACTCCCGCCCCACATCCCGATGGCTCACCTGGACCTCCATCCCGCGGTCGCGCAGGCGGACGGCGACCTGTTCGGCCATGGCCACGCTACGGTGCTTGCCGCCCGTGCAGCCCACCGCGAGCGTCGCGTAGCTCTTGCCCTCGCGCGCGTATCCGGCCGCGACCACCTGCAGGACCTCCTCGTACGCGTCGAGGAACTCCTTGGCCCCCGGCTGCCCGAGGACGTAGTCGCGCACGGGCGCGTCGAGCCCGTTCATCGGCCGAAGGTCCGGCACCCAGTGCGGATTAGGCAGGAACCGGCAGTCGACCACCAGATCGGCGTCCACCGGCAGCCCGTACTTGAACCCGAAGGACACGATGTTGAGCCGCAGCCCCGGCCGGTCCTCCCCGCCGAAGTAGGCGACGATCTTGTTGCGCAGGTCGTGGACGTTGTGCGACGAGGTGTCGATCACCAGATCGGCGTTGGCCCTGACCTCCCGCAGGATCCCCCGCTCGCGGGTGATCCCGTCGACCAGGCGCCCCTCGCCCTGGAGGGGGTGCGGCCTGCGGACGTTCTCGAACCTGCGCACCAGCTCCTCGTCGCTGGCCTCCAGGAACACCACCCGCACCCGGACGCCGCGCCCCTCGAGCTCCTCGATGGCCGCGTTGAGGTCGGTGGTGAAGGCCAGGCTGCGCACGTCGACGACGGCCGCCACCTTGTCGGCCGCCAGCTTGACCTTGCCCGCCTCCTCCGCCATCGCGAACAGCAGCCCGGGCGGCAGGTTGTCGATGACGAACCAGCCCAGGTCCTCGAGCGCTTTGGCGGCTGTGCTGCGCCCCGCCCCGGACATGCCGGTGACGATGACGAACGCCGGCTCGGTGCTCATTGCCTCTCTCCGTCCCGCACGCCCTGCCCGGGCGCGCCACCATGGCGGAGGCACCCGGACACGCCGTGGCATCCTGGCGAGATCATGGTGACTCTCCCTTCAGTGTCGACACGATGACCTCGGCGATGGACGGGCCGATGCCGGGAACCTCGCAGATTTCCGCGGCAGTGGCCTCGCGTAGCTTCTTCACGGAGCCGAAGTGTCTGAGCAGCGCCTGCCTGCGCGCCGGCCCGAGGCCGGGCACGCCGTCGAGCGCGCTCTCCTTCACCGTCTTGGACCTCTTGGAACGATGGTAGGTGATGGCGAACCTGTGTGCCTCGTCCCGCACGCGTTGCAGCAGGTAGAGACCCTCGCTTGAACGAGGCATGATCACTGGCTGGTCGTCGCCGGGCAACCACACCTCCTCCAGCCGCTTGGCCAGCCCGCACACGGACACGTCGTCGATGCCGAGCTCGTCGAGCGCCCGCTGCGCGGCTGCCGCCTGGGGGCCCGCGCCGTCGACGACGACCAGGTTGGGCGGATAGGCGAATTTACGTGGTTTGCCGGTCTCAGGGTCGATCGGGCCGTGTCCGCTGTCGTCGTCGGCGGCCAGCTCGCCGGTGGCCGAGCGCTCCTCCAGGTAGCGGCGGAAGCGGCGCGTGATCACCTCGTAGATCGAGGCGACGTCGCCCTCCTTGGTCTTGACCGCGAAGCGCCGGTATTCGCTCTTGCGCGCCAGCCCGTCCTCGAAGACCACCATCGACGCCACGACGTTCTCGCCCTGCAGGTGGGAGACGTCGTAGCACTCGACGCGCAGCGGCGCCTGGTCGAGGCCGAGCGCGTCGGCGATCTCCTGCAGCGCCTTGCTGCGGGTGGTCAGGTCGCTGGCACGGCGGATCTTGTGCTGCGCGAGCGACTCCTTGGCGTTGCGCTCGACGGTCTCCATCAGCGACTTCTTGTCGCCGCGCTGCGGCACGCGCACCTCGACGCGGGCCCGCCGCTGCTCGGTCAGCAGCTCGGCGACCGCGTCGTTGTCGGGCGGCAGCGCGGGCACGAGCACCTCGCGCGGCATCGAGTCGGCGCTGGCCTCGGCGTACATCTGGAGCAGGAACTGCTCGACCAGCTCGCCGGGAGAGGTCTCCTCGACCTTGTCGACCACCCAGCCACGCTGGCCGCGGATGCGCCCGCCACGCACGTAGAAGACCTGAACGGCCGCTTCGAGCGGGTCCTCGGCCAGCGCGATCACGTCGGCGTCGGTGCCCTCGCCGAGCACCACGGCCTGCTTCTCCAGCGCCCGCTGCAACGCCTGGATGTCGTCGCGCAGCCGCGCGGCGCGCTCGTACTCCTGCTCGGAGGCGGCCTCGCGCATCTCCTTCTCCAGGCGCTTGATGAAGCGGCTGGTGTTGCCCGCCATGAAGTCGCAGAAGTCCTCGGCCAGCTCGCGGTGCTCCTCCGGGGTGACCCGGCCGACGCAGGGCGCCGAGCACTTGTCGATGTAGCCGAGCAGGCACGGGCGGCCGATCTGGCCGGCCCGCTTGAACACCCCCGCGCTGCACGTGCGGACCGGGAAGACCCGCAGCAGCAGGTCGACGGTCTCGCGGATGGCCCAGGCGTGCGAATAGGGGCCGAAGTAACGCGTGCCCTTGCGCTTGGCCCCGCGCATGACCTGCACGCGGGGGAAGTCGTCGCCCATGGTGACCGCGAGGTAGGGGTAGGACTTGTCGTCGCGGTATTTCACGTTGAAGCGCGGGTCGAACTCCTTGATCCAGGAGTATTCGAGCTGCAGCGCCTCGACCTCGGTGCCGACGACGGTCCAGTCGACGTCGGCGGCCGTCGTGAGCATCGACTGGGTCCGCGGGTGCAGCGCGGAGAAGTCGGCGAAGTACGAATTGAGCCGCTGGCGCAGGCTCTTGGCCTTGCCGACGTAGATCACCCGGCCGTGCGCGTCCCTGAACCGGTAGACCCCGGGGGAATCGGGGATCGAACCCGGCTTGGGCCGGAAACTCAAGGGGCTGCCCGCTGATCTCGCCACGTTCAAAGACTAGTAGCCCTCACCGACAAGGTTGCCCGCCGTGCCTTCCCACCAGGCACGGCGGGCCCTCCCTGAAAAGGGGCCCGCCTACGCGAGCGTGATCTGGTCGCCCTCGACCTTGATCTGCTGCGCGGGCAGCGGCTTGTCGGCCGGTCCGTCCTTCACCGAGCCGTCCGCGATGGCGAACTTGCTGTTGTGACACGGGCAGACGATCACCCCGTCCGAGACGCTGCCGACCGTGCACCCGTTGTGCGTGCACACGGCGCTGAACGCCTTGAACTCGCCCGAAGTGGGCTGCGTCACCACGATCTTCTGGTCCTTGAAGATCGTCCCGCCGCCGACGGGGATGTCGGCGGTCTTGGCCAGCGCCCCGCCGGCTTGCGGCGCGCCGGACTGCGGCGCGCTCGACTCGGAGGCGGCGCCGGCGGGCTGTGCGGTATCGGTGCCGCCGCCGCAGGCCGTGAGCGCCAGCGCGAGGCCGCCCGCTCCGACGCTCGCGAACACTGCACGGCGACTCTGAAGGTCATCTCCCATGCGCTCACCCAACCGCACCTAGGTGAGAAATTCATGAGACGCGACCTACGCGAGCTTGATCTTGTCACCGTCCACGGTGATCTTCTTCTCCTCAAGCGGCTCGCTCGCGGGCCCGTCCTTGACGGAGCCGTCGTTGATGCTGAACTTGCTGCCGTGACACGGGCAGTTGATCGTCTTGTTCGAGACGGTGGCGACCGTGCAGCCCGCGTGGGTGCAGACCGCCGTGAACGCCTTGTACTCCCCGGCGCTCGGCTGCGTCACCACGATCTTCTCGTTCTCGAAGACCTTCCCACCGCCCTCGGGGATATCAGCCGTGTCGGCCAGCGCCTTGCCGCCGCTCTTCGCCTCGGCCTTCTTCTTCTTCGGCGACGACGACTCCTCGGCGGGCTCCTCCGCCGGTGGTTCCGCACTCGCCTCCGTCGTCGGCGAGCCGTAGCTCGCGCACGCCGTCAGAACCGCCGCGAGCCCGGCGCCGCCGGCGCCGAGCATCATCGCCCGGCGAGTCGCTTCCGTCATGGTGTGTTCCTCCCAGATTGGCTTTCACTTCAGGTACGGCCAGCGCCCTCGCGCCGGTTCAGCGTGCCCGAGCCCAATCCGGTTCTCTACGCATAAGTACGTGTTCAGCCGGCCGCTTCAGGCCTCACGCGACCACGATGCCGTCGCCCTCGACCCTGACCTTGTAGGAGGTCAGCGGGGCGCTCGCGGGCCCCTTGGTGGCCTTGCCGCTGTCGGCGGCGAACTCGCTGCCGTGGCAGGCGCACCTGATGACGTTGTCCTTGGGGGTGCTGACCGCGCAGCCCTTGTGCGTGCAGATCGAGCTGAACGCCATGTAGACGCCCTGCGTGGGCTGGGTCACCACGACCTGGAGGTCCTCGATCACCTTGCCCCCGCCCACGGGCACGTCGGCGGTCTTGGCGATGACCTTGCCCTTGAGGCTCGGCTGGGCCTTGGCGTCTCCCCCGCCACACCCCGCCAACGCCAGCGAGCACGCCGCGACCCCGGCCACCCCCAGCATCTCGCGCCGCCCAAATCCCGTTCCAGGCCCCGTCCCAGACCCCGTTTCAGGCATGGCTGCGCCCCGCTCCGTAACCGTCATGAATTGCCGACCCTCCGCGTCCCCGCTGACCCCCTGCAGGTCAGGCCGTTACCATCACCCAACCTTATTGCCGCCACCCCTCGCTCCCCCCGCCGGGTAGCGCTCCCACAACCACCGCCTCTATCGGCCACCGCGCCCCACCGCAACCACCGCCTCTGTCGGCCACCGCGCCCCACCACGACCACCGACACACCGCGCGCGTCCGACAGCTCACCAACCCCCCGCCACCCCCACGGGCGACCAACCCAGCAATTCCCCAACCGCCGCCCGGCCAGCAGGGCGGCCCGCCAGCCCTCAGCCGTCTCCGCCGGCGAGGTGACCCAACAGCCCCAGCCATCCCACCAGCGAGACAACTCAGCAGCCCCAAGCCACCCGCACCAGCAAGGCAACCGCCCAACAGCCCCACAACCATCCGCACCCCGGCAGTCGACAGCCGAATCTCGCCTCGGCTACCGGCCGATGTGATCGGCGGTCAGCGGGCGGTAGGCCGACGGTCAGTGCCGAGGGCCACCGTGCTCGTATGACTCTCACGACAGAACGCCCGACCGCGCCCGCCGCCAGGCCCCGCTGGTGGCGGCGTCCCTGGGTGGCCCCTCTGGCGCTGGTGGCGATCGCGTTCGTCGCCTTCTCGCTCCCGCCGTACCTGTCCATGAACCCGGCCCGCTCCCGGGTGCCCGCCCCCGACTTCTTCCCACCGCACTTCGCGGTGCTGTCCCTGCACGTGATCTTCGGCTCGATCGCGATGATCACGTGCTGCCTGCAGATCTGGCCATGGTTCCGCCAGCGCTATCCCCGCGCGCACCGCCGGATCGGCCGCGTGTACGTCTTCGGCGGCTGCCTGCCCAGCGGCGCGCTGGGCCTGATCGTGTCGGTGACCACGCCGTACTTCGGCCCGGTGACGGCGGCCAGCGGCGTCGTACTCGCCTCCCTCTGGGTGGGCTGCACGCTGGCGGGCTGGCGGATGGCCAGGCAGCGCAGATTCGTCGACCACCGCCGGTGGATGGTCCGCAGCTTCGCCCTGACCCTGTCCATCATCACGAACCGCCTCTGGGGCGTCGTGTTCACCATCGCCCTCTCACCCGAGCTCGAGACGACCTTCCACGGCGACGAGACGCTGCTGGCGAGCACGGTGAGCGCGCTGAGCGCGTGGCTGGGCTGGGTGCTGCCGCTGCTGTTCGCCGAGTGGTGGCTGGAACGCGGCGACGCCGCCAAGCGCCGCGCCCGCGCCGCAACCCGCCACCAGCCCACCTGAACGCACAGGTCGCCCCATCACATCGCCCCAACCGACCCGCGCGTGACCACACACGTCGCCCGGCACGACTACCCAGCGTGGTCAGCTACGTCCGACCGCCACCACCCCGCGCACCTCGTAAGGCACGACCACCCCTCTCATGGGCACCGACGTCGCCCGCCCGGCAGCGCCCGCACCTGGACACCCGCGTCTGACCGGTGCCCCGTCCCGTCATGCCCGTGCCTCATCTCAGCCGACCGGACCTCGTCTCAGCCGACCGGACCTCGTCTCAGCCGCTCCGGCAACTGCGGTCACACCGGAATGGCTGCAGCGGCCCGCACCGGGGCCGCCCGTCCGCCACCGGACGCCCCGATCGAGCCGCACCGCCAGAACTGCCGCGCGCATGAGGCCCCCGTGCGAGGCTCAGCACGAGGCCCCCGCGCGAGGCTCAGCACGAGCCCCAGTGCGGGGCTCAGAAGGCGAGAATCTTTCGCAGGAAGCGGCCCGTGTGGCTCTCGTCCACCAGCGCCACCTCCTCAGGCGTCCCGCTGGCGACCAGCGTCCCGCCGCGGGACCCACCCTCGGGCCCCATGTCGATGATCCAGTCAGCGGTCTTGATCACATCGAGGTTGTGCTCGATCACGATCACCGTGTTGCCGCCGTCGACCAGCCGCCCGAGCACACCCAGCAGCCGCCGGATGTCCTCGAAGTGCAGCCCGGTCGTCGGCTCGTCCAGCACGTAGATCGTCCGGCCCGTCTGCCGCCGCTGGAGCTCCGAGGCGAGCTTGACGCGCTGCGCCTCACCGCCGGACAGCGTGGTCGCGGGCTGTCCGAGCCGGACGTAGCCCAGGCCCACGTCGTTGAGCGTCTGCAGGTGGCGCTTGATCGCCGGGATCGCCTCGAAGAAGCCCAGGGCCTCCTCGATCGGCATGTCGAGCACCTCGGAGATCGTCTTGCCCTTGTAGTGGACCTCCAGCGTCTCCCTGTTGTAGCGGGCGCCGTGGCAGACCTCGCAGGGGACGTAGACGTCCGGCAGGAAGTTCATCTCGATCTTGATGGTGCCGTCGCCCGCACACGCCTCGCAGCGCCCGCCCTTGACGTTGAAGCTGAAGCGCCCGGGCTGGTAGCCGCGCATCTTCGCCTCGGCGGTGGCCGCGAACAGCTTGCGGACGTGGTCGAACACGCCCGTGTACGTGGCCGGGTTGGAGCGCGGCGTGCGCCCGATCGGCGACTGGTCGACGTGGACGACCTTGTCGACATGGTCCATGCCGTTGATCCGCGAGTGCCGCCCCGGCACCGTGCGGGCGCCGTTGAGCTCCTTGGCCAGCGCGTTGTAGAGGATGTCGTTGACCAGCGTCGACTTGCCGGACCCCGACACGCCCGTGACCGCCGTGAACACGCCAAGCGGGAAGTCGATGTCGACGCCCTTGAGGTTGTGCTCGCGCGCCCCCTTGACCGTGATCTGCCGCTTCTTGTCGCGCTTGCGGCGCTTGGGGGGGATCGCGATGCTCTTGCGCCCGGACAGGTACTGGCCGGTCAGCGACTCCTCGCTGCTCAGGAGGTCCTGAACGGTGCCGGACACGACGACCTGGCCGCCGTGCTCCCCAGCGCCGGGGCCGATGTCGACCACCCAGTCGGCCGCCGCGATCGTGTCCTCGTCGTGCTCGACCACGATCAGCGTGTTGCCCATGTCGCGCAGCCGGACGAGCGTGTCGAGCAGCCGCATGTTGTCACGCTGGTGGAGCCCGATGGACGGCTCGTCGAGCACGTACAGGACGCCGACCAGGCCGGAGCCGATCTGCGTGGCCAGCCTGATGCGCTGGGCCTCGCCACCCGCCAGGGTGGCGGCGGCGCGGTCCATGGTCAGGTAGTCGAGGCCGACGTCGAGCAGGAAGCCCATGCGGGCGTTGATCTCCTTGACCACCCGCTCGGCGATGTGCATGTCGCGGTCGGACAGCTTGAGCCCGGCCAGGAACTTCGCGCACTCACCGATCGACATGGCCGCGACCTCGGCGATCGACTTGTCGGCGACGGTGACCGCCAGCGTGACCGGCTTGAGCCTGGCGCCCTTGCAGGCCGGGCACGGGATCTCGCGCATGTAGCCCTCGAACCGCTCACGGGTCGAGTCGCTCTCCGCCTCGGCGTGCCGGCGCTGCACCCACGGGATGACGCCGTCGTAGGTGGTGTAGTAGGAGCGCTGGCGACCGTAGCGGTTGCTGTAGCGTACGTGGACCTGCTCGTCGTGGCCGTACAGCAGCGACTTCTGCGCCTTCTTCGGCAGCTTCTCCCACGGCGTGTCGAGGGTGAACCCGACCGCGTGGCCGAGCGCCTCGATCAGCCTGACGAAGTATTCGCTCGTGTGGCCGCCGGACCAGGGGTGGAGCGCGCCGTCGCCGAGCGTGCGCTCGGGGTCGGGCACCACCAGGTCGGGGTCCACCTCCATCTTCGTGCCGAGGCCCGTGCACTCGGGACAGGCGCCGAACGGGGAGTTGAACGAGAACGAGCGCGGCTCCAGCTCCTCGAACGACAGGTCGTCATAGGGGCAGTAGAGGTGCTCGGAGTAGAACCGCTCCCGGTTGGGGTCGTCCTCCGGCAGGTCGACGAACTCGAGCGTGATCGTGCCACCGGACAGCTGCAGCGCGGTCTCGACCGAGTCGTTGAGCCGGCGCCGCGCCGACTCCTTGACCGACAGGCGGTCGACGATGACCTCGATGTCGTGCTTCTCGTACTTCTTCAGCTTCGGCGGCTCCTCCAGCCGCACGACCGTGCCGTCGACCCTCGCCCTGGCGAAACCCTTGGTCTGCAGCTCGCGGAACAGCTCGGCGTATTCGCCCTTGCGGCCCCTGATGACGGGGGCGAGCACCTGGAAGCGGGTGCCCTCCTCCAGGTCCATCACGCGATCGACGATCTGCTCGGGCGTCTGCCTGGCGATCGGCCGCGAGCACGCCGGGCAGTGCGGCTTGCCGATGCGCGCCCACAGCAGCCTCAGATAGTCGTAGACCTCGGTGATCGTGCCGACGGTCGAGCGCGGGTTCTTGCTGGTGGCCTTCTGGTCGATCGACACCGCGGGCGACAGGCCCTCGATGAAGTCGACGTCGGGCTTGTCCATCTGGCCGAGGAACTGGCGGGCGTACGCCGACAGCGACTCGACGTAGCGCCGCTGCCCCTCAGCGAAGATCGTGTCGAAGGCCAGGCTCGACTTCCCAGAGCCGGACAGGCCGGTGAAGACGATCAGTGAGTCTCGCGGCAGGTCGAGCGAGACGTCCTTGAGGTTGTGTTCTCGTGCACCACGCACGATCAGGCGGTCTGCCACGGCGATCCCGGAGGTCAAAAGGCGGATAGGTCCACGGGGGATGGTAGACGGGGGCTCCGACAATTTCGGCGGGCCGTTGCCCGGCCCCCGAAAATCCGTCCTTCACAGGTTACGGCCATCTCCCACCCCGGCAGGAGCCCTTCCACATTCAACCAGCCGACCTGCGGCTTTATGCCGGCCTCCACCCCACGCCCCCAAATAACGAAATATCCGGACATGACCGCCCTACTCGCACCCCAGGCCGATCGGCCCCGGCCACCACCCTGCTACCGGCTACCGGCTACCGGCTACCGGCTGCTGACTGGTGACTGCCGACTGCCGACTGGTGACTGCCGACTGCGGGCTGCGGGCTGCGACCGCATCCCTCTCCGAGACTGCCCGCACCTCGCCCTCCCACCCGCCGGCTGGGCCAGGGGGCGCGTGCTCGCCCACGACGCGCAGAACGCCGACTCCCACCTCAACCTCCTGACCTGGGCAAAAGACCGGCGCCAAAGTCCCACAGTACGCCTCCTACGAGGCCAGGACCGCCGCGATCGAGGCTGCGTCCATGGCCGCACTCGCACGAGCCTTCGCTGGTCACGCAACCCACCGCTCTCCGTCCCAGGCTCGCCGCCCCGCCGCCACCCATCCCACTGCCCCGCACCTGGCCGACTTGGCGGACGAGGCCACCCGCCAGGCCGCCGCCGTCCGCAACCTGGCGCAAGACCGCTGGTCGGCCTGGGCGAAGGACATGCACCCGCCCGAGCACCCCGCCTGCTGCCTCCTGGTACGCCGCCCGCACAAGATCGACCTCCACCACTCGCCAGAAACCTCCTGATACGCCGCCCGCGCATGATCGACCTGCACTACTCACCGGGAACTTCCTGGTAAAGGGCCTGCGCAAGAGCGACCTCCACCACTCGCCTCGTACCTCCCTCGTACCTCCTGGTACGCCGCCTGTGCGAGATCGGCCCCCGCCACGTGGACCCGACCGCCGGGTACGGCCCCGCGGACCGGCCCCAGCCGTTCGTCCTGTGCGAACCCCACGACCGCCGCGCCTGCCGCCCGCACGCCCGCAGCACGGCGAGCGAGATCGTGCTCAAGAACCCGTCGGGCGAGATCGCCGCCACGTGGGCCGCCCTCGACCCCGTCCCCACGGTCATGGCGCGCCGTGCGACTTGCTGATCTGGGCGCGCCAGGCGACATGCCGACCTGGCCGCGCCGGTGGACATGCCGGCCTGGCTGACCGGCCGGTCGAGGGGTGAGCGCGTTACGCTGGTGCCAGTGGGGCAGTCGTTCACGCCCGAAGACGCGGGCCTTCCGGAGCCGCCGCCGTGGCTGACGACGCCGGCCCCCGCTGATCTGCCCACGACACCCCCAAAGGACTACCCATGACCTACACAGGTGACGTCCAGGTCGGCGGTCCCGCCGACGTGCGCGAGCTGCCCGCGCTCACGATCTACAAGCTCGCCGTCGGCCCGTTCGACAACAACGCGTACCTGCTGCGTTGCGCCG
This sequence comes from Nonomuraea sp. JJY05, assembly GCF_043496855.1. NCBI lineage: Bacteria > Bacillati > Actinomycetota > Actinomycetes > Streptosporangiales > Streptosporangiaceae > Nonomuraea > Nonomuraea sp. JJY05. The sequence continues at coordinate 14,616 of NZ_JBIEIS010000080.1, read as the reverse complement.
AGACCGGCGACGGGCTGTTGATCGACGCGGCGTCCGACGCCGACCGGCTGCTCGCCCTGATCTCCGACGGGTCGGTCGGTTCGATCGTCACGACCCACCAGCACGGCGACCACTGGCAGGCGCTGGAGCAGGTGACCAAGGTCACCGGCGCCGAGGTGATCGCCCACCCGCTCGACGCGCCCGCCCTGCCCGTGCCGGTGGACCGCACGGTCGAGCACGGCGACACCATCACGGTCGGCGCCGTCACCCTGGAGGTCATCCACCTGCGCGGCCACACGCCGGGCTCGATCGCCCTGCTGTACGACGGCGGCGAGGCGGGCCACCACCTGTTCACGGGCGACTCGCTGTTCCCCGGCGGCGTCGGCAACACGCAGAAGGACCCGCAGCGCTTCACCCAGCTCTACACCGACGTGGCGGAGCGCATCTTCGACCGCCTCCCCGACGAGACCTGGGTCTACCCTGGCCACGGCAAGGACACCACCCTCGGCACCGAACGCCCCTCCCTCCCCGAGTGGAAGGCCCGCGGCTGGTGACAAAACCCGGCTGCGCATGAACCGCACTTGAAGGGACTTGCGCAGCCTGCCGCTTGAGGACCACCGCCTGCGAGCGAGGAACGCCGCCTGCGCGCCTCCGAGGGCGCCGTTCCCGTAATACCGCCATGGCCAGGCTGACCACGGAACTGGCCCAGAATGCGCGTCGTCACGGCGAGCAACCCGTGAGCCTTCACGACCGGCCATGACAGACGGCCACTGACGTCGGCGCGTGCGGCCCACCGTGCGCAGCCGTAAAGGATGAATGCCTTGACGGGCGCGCGGCCCACCGTGCGCAGCCGTAAAGGATGAATGCCTTGACGGGCGCGCGGCCCACCGTGCGCAGCCGTAAAGAACGAATGGCTTGACGGGCGCGCGGCCCACCGTGCGCAGCCGTAAAGGATGGGCCTTGAAACCGGCGCAGCCGTAAAAGACCCTGAAGAACAGCCAGGTCGGCTACGGGCGCGTGGCCAGGACGTGGAGGATGCGGTCGGCGGCGAGGGCGGGGTCGTCGGCCAGGCCGACGAGCTCGCCCCACGACCACCGATAGAACCATCCCTCGGACATCGGCACGCAGTCCACGGTCTCCGCCAGCAGCGCCGTGTCGGGATCGCTGATCCGCAACGCGGGCGGGTAGGGCCGGAGCGTGGCCGTCAGCCCGCGCTGCTCCAGCTCCGTGGCCAGCTTGCCGAGATAGTACGTGCGCGTGTGCTCGCGCGGCGTAGCCGACATGGCTCCATCAAAGCCGAAGTAAGACGAAAAATCCCAGTCAGTTGTTAATACGTTCGGCTTCGCGGCGCTGCTCCCGCTTGTAGACCAGCACCCGCAGAGGGATCGCCGCCACGAGCGCGATCTGCATGCTCGCGCCGATCTTGATCGGCATGTCGCCGCCCTCGGGCCAGGCCACCCAGAAGGTCAGGAACGCCACGTTCACCATGATCCAGCCCAGGACGCCCGCCAGGAGCTGCCCCTTCGGCTTGGGGTACTCGATCCGGCTGACCATCAGCCACGCCACCGCGAGCACGGCCAGCAGGGACCAGACGCTCGGCTGGAACAGCAGCACGATGGAGATCACGGTCATGGCCCCCATGGGGATGGGCAGGCCCATGAAGTCGCCGCTCTTGGTCTTGACGCAGGCGAACCTGGCCAGGCGTACGACGCCGGCCACCAGCACGGCCGCCGCCGCACCGACCACCATCGGGAACGGCACCTCTTTGGTGAACCCGCCCCAGATCACGACCATGAACGCGGGCGCGAACCCGAAGCTGATGACGTCGGCCAGGTTGTCGAGCTCGGCGCCCATCGCGGAGGCGCGGAAACGCCGCGCCACGAGGCCGTCGAACAGGTCGCACGTCGCGCCGATGAGCAGCAGCACGATGGCGGTGGCGAAAGAGCTGGGAACGGGCGTGAAATGACCGCCGGCGACCGTCAGCTGCTGGATCGCGGAGTACGCCAGGACGCACACCGCGAGGAACCCGCAGACCGCGTTGCCCAGCGAGAGGGAGTCCGCGGCGGACAGGCGGAACGCCTTGCCGACGGGGCCACGAGGTTCTTCCTCATCCGCCTGCCAACTGCCGGCGTCAGCCGCAGTCAATTCTGGTCACCCCCGCAACCGTCTTCTCACCCACGGACACCGCGGGAGAGATCCCTTCGGGAAGGTAGATGTCGACGCGCGAACCGAACCTGATGAGCCCGATGCGCTCGGCCTGCGCGACCTTCGCGCCGCCGCTCACGTACGGCACGATCCTGCGCGCCACCGCGCCCGCGATCTGCACCATCTCGATGTCGCCCAGCGTGGTCTCGAAATGCCACACCACGCGTTCGTTCTGGTCGCTGTCCTTGTTGAACGCCGGCAGGAACCCACCTGCCACATGCTGCACGGACGTGACATTTCCCGCAAGAGGGGCCCGATTGACGTGTACGTTCAGCGGGCTCATGAAGATCGCGACCCTGGTGCGGCCGTCCGGCCACGGATCGATGCTCTGCACCACGCCGTCGGCGGGCGACAGGATGCGGCCCTCGCCAGGAGTGCGGTCCGGGTCGCGGAAGAACCAGAGCATGCCGCCGGTGAGCGCGCTCAGCGGCACTGCCGCGAGCGCCCAGCGCCGGTCTCGGCGCGTCAGCAGCGCGGTGGCGGCCGCCGCGGCCACCGTCGGGAGGAGCCACGGGGAGACCCCGCGTGCGAGCCTGACGCGGCTCGACTTGGCAGAATCGTCTGACACGTACAACCTTTGGTGGTGACTGGATCGGGCGCTTTGCCGTGATGTTACAGAACTAGCAACTATTACACGGCACAACTACACAAGCAAAGCGCCTCGAAGCCCTTTTCGCTAGACCTGCTCCGGGTGCGGTTCTTCGCCCTTGCGCGCGTCGATGCGGGCTTTGATCAGGCTGGCCACGGTGGTGATGACCATGGTGGCGCCGATGACCGAGAGCGACACCCAGATGGGAATTTCGGGCGCCCAGGAGACATGGCTGGCGTGCAACGCCTCCAATATCAGCTTAACCCCGATGAACCCCAGGATGAACGCCAAACCATAGCTGATGTAGACCAGTCGCTGCAGCAGCCCGCCCAGCAGGAAGTAGAGCTGACGCAATCCCATCAGGGCGAACGCGTTGGCCGTGAAGACGATGAACGGGTCCTTGGTGAGCCCGAAGATCGCCGGAATCGAGTCGAGCGCGAAGAGCAGGTCGGTGCTCCCGATCGCGACCATCACGATGAGCATCGGGGTCACCATGCGCCGGCCGTCGATCTTGACGGTCACCTTGGAGCCGACGTATCCGTCGGTGGTGGGGAAGGCCCTGCGCACCCACCGCAGCACGACGTTCTCGTTGAACTCCTCTTCCTCGCCCTTGAGGTGCTGGCGGATGAGGTTGATCGCGGTGTAGACGAGGAAGGCGCCGAACACGTAGAAGAGCCAGCTGAAGCGCTCCAGGGCAGCGGCCCCGAGCGCGATGAAGACGCCGCGCATCACCAGCGCGAGCAGGATGCCCACGAGCAGCACCTTGTGCTGGTATTCCCGTGGCACGGCGAACCTGCTCATGATGATGAAGAAGATGAAGAGGTTGTCGACGCTCAAGCTGTATTCGGTGATGTAGCCGGCGAAGAACTCACCTGCCTTGTCTCCTCCGACCGTGGTCCACAGGAGCACCCCGAACACAACGGCGAGGGCCACATAGAACGTCACCCAGTATCCGGCCTGCCGCATGGAGAACTCTCGGGCTTCTCCACGGTCGACTATCCACAAGTCAATGGCGAGGACGACAAGGAGACCGCCGATCACGGCGATCCAGGCCCACACGGGTACAGTCACAACAAGACCCTCCGGCATGCACGACTCATTGCCGGAGGTCTCTCCCGCCCGCTGAAAACCGCGGACCGGCAGCCCCGGGGGCCCCGTGGAGCGGGGCTGCACCGTGATGACGAGGCTGTCGCGAAGGGATACTCCCCTCCCTAACCCAGGCAGTATATGAGAACCGCTCGACGCGACCTAATCTTCCTTTGGATCTTGACCACCGTAAACGGCCAGCACGCTCTCGACGGCGTCGTCCTCCCCGGGCATCTCCCGCCCCCGCCGCCGGGCCGCCGCGGCCAGCGTTTCCGCAGCTCCAGGCACTGCGAGCGCTTGTACGGCGCTGCACAACGCCTCAACGTCCCCGGGCGGAACCAAGATCCCGGCATCTCCCAAAATTTCTGGAATCCCACCCACTTTTGAGGCGATTGCCGGCGTCCCCGACATGAGTGCCTCGCGCAGGGTCAGCGGCTGGCCCTCCCACCGGCTCGGCATCACCAGCGCGACGGCGGCCCCCAGCAGGTCGGGCACGTCGTCCCGATTGCCCAGCAACACCACGGGCAGGCTCTCGGCCTGGATCCTGCTCTGCAGCTCCCCCCGGAGTGGCCCTTCCCCCGCGACCACGAACAACGGCCGCTCGGACGGCCACGGCCCGGAGGCGGCGTCGAGCAGCGTCTCGAGCCCCTTCTGCTGGGCCAGCCGGGCGATCGTGAGCAGCACCGGCCGGTCGCCCGCGCCCAGCTCGTCCCTGACCTGCCGCGGTGTGCGGACCGCCGGCCGGAGCCCGGGCGCGGGCACCACGGCGGCCCGCACGTCGCGGGCCCCGAGGCGCGCCATGCCCGCGCCGAGGTCCGGCGAGACGACGAGCACGTGATCGGCCCGCCGGGCCACGATGCGCTCCAGGACCCCGTAGACGAGCCCGACGAACCCTCCGGCGGTCAACGCGTTGTGCAGGGTCACCACCAGTCGCGGCCCGCCCCGCCTTCCGAGGGCGGTCAGCGCTCCGGCCCGCAGCCCGTGGGCGTGCGCGACGTCGGCGTCCCGGGTCAACCGTCTGATGGCGAGCGCGGTGCGCAGGTCATCGGCGGGATGCGGCCGGTCCGAGACGGCCACCGCCGCGAACCGCGCCCCCGCGTCGGCGTACGAGAACTGCTCCTCGACGCTGCGCGGCCCGATGACGGCCACCTGGTGCCCGCGCCGCACCAGCCCTTCGACCAGCATCCGGACATGCCGCCCGGTGCCGCCGGACGTGGTGCCCAGCACGAAAGCCACCCGCACAACCCGCTCCTTCCTCGCCGCTCCCGGCCGCCGGGCCATGGAGCGGCACGCTCAGCCCGGCCCGCCCCGGCGCAGCAGCCCGGCCACGGCGTCGGTATCGGCCCGATCGACCAGGGCCACGACCACGGCCCCCACCACCAGCGCGACGACGGCGGCCAGGATGGTGGCCCACACGTTGGGCCAGATGCCGCTCGCGCCGATCAGCCCCACTACGCCGGCCGCTGCCAGGTAACCCAGGAGACCGCCCCCGGCCGCCGCGGCCGCCGCCCGGGGCAGGCCCGCCACCGCCGCGCTCCCCCGGGCGCGGACCACGGAGCCGAGCAGCAGCGCCCCGCCCACGCTCATGCCCACGCTCATACCGAGCGCCAGGCCACCGATCTTCCAGCCCGCGGGCAGCGCCAGCGCGAAGACCGCCTGCGCGACCGCCGCCACCACCCACGCCGTCACGGTCCCGACGGCGACCGCCCGGCCGCGACCGGCCGCGAACAGCACCCGGCTCAGATGAGCGATCAGCCCGTATCCGACCAGGCCCGGCGCGAACAGCGCGATGGCGTTGGCCAGCTCCGACGGGGACACGACGGTCTTGAACCCGAGGAACACCACCGCGCCCGGCCCCGAGGCGGCGGCCAGCACCCCGGCGGCCAGCCCGGACACCAGCACCACGGCCCGCGTGGTGCGCGCCGCCAGCTCGGCGAACGCCTGCGGCTCGCCGGCCTGCGCGGACAGCCGGGGGAACGCGCTGGTGGTGATGGGCACGGCCAGCACCGCGTACGGCACCAGGTAGATCGCCCACGCGTAGTTGTAGACGGCGATGGCGCCGGTGCCGATCGCGTTGTTGGACAGCACCAGGACCACGATCGTGGCGGCCTGCTGGGCGAGGAGCGCGGCGATCCCGGCGAAGGCGAGCCGGCGCACCTGCCCGGCCACCCCGTCGGGGAACCGCAGCGTGGGCCGCCACCTCAACCCCAGCCGGGCCGTGGGCCCGATCACGGCCAGCACCAGGGACAGCACCCCCAGGCTGGTCCCCAGCGACAGCGCCAGCTCGGCCGGGCCCGGCAGCGTCGCGGGATCGCTGTCGCCGCCGCTGAGCGGCACGAACAGCAGGTAGGCCACGATGACCACGATGCTGGACACGAGGGGCGCCACCGCGGGCCCGGCGAAGCGCTTGTGCGCCTGCAGCACGCCGTAGAGCACGACGGCGACGCCGTAAAGGGGGATCTGGGGCGCGAAGACGACCAGCATCCGGCCGGCGACCGCCGTCACCGCGCTAGTTACCGTTTCGCACCCTTCGATCGCGGAGCCGAAGAACACCCCGATGACCGGCCCGGCGAACAGCGCGGTGAGCACGGCCAGCGGCACGAGCACCACGACCACCCACGTCAGCAGCGCCGAGCTGATCCGCCCCACCCGCTCGTCATCCACGGCCCGGCCATCCGCGCCCGCCAGCACCGGGACGACCATCCCGGCCAGGGCCCCGCCGACGACCACCTCGAACACGATGTTGGGGATCTGGTTGGCGGTCATGTAAGCGGTCGAGAGGCAGTTGGTCCCCACTGTCTGGGCGAAGGCGTACTGCTTGGCGAACCCGGCGACCCGGGCCAGCACCGTGATGGCCCCGATGAGCATGGCGCCGCCCGCGACCCCTCGCGCCGTCACCACTGCCACCCTGCCTCCCCAGCTCCGCGCCCGATCGCGCCGACGCAGAACATCCTGGCAGGTCGTACCGACAAACGAGCGGTCACACAGGGTCGACCGGACGGCGGCCGAGCATGTCGAGGCGGTTGAGCACGCGGTTGCCGGCGATGACCTTGGTGAAGCTGACCTTCTCCGCGGCGGCGGTCAGCGCCACCACGGTGCCCAGCAGGACGTAGCGGCCCGGACGGCCCAGCTTGGTGACGGCGGCAAGCCCGAGCAGGGCGCCCAGCGAGTTGGCCCCGGCGTCGCCGAGCATGGCGCGCTCCCCGAGGTCCTCCGGCAGCAGCGCCGCGGCGGCCCCCAGCGGCACGGCGGCCAGCGCCGCGGCGGCGGGCGAGTCGCGGAAGAGGGCGGCGGCCAGCAGCGGCCCGCCGGTCAGCAGGCCCACCTTGACGGCCCGGCCGGGGCGCAGGTCGAAGAGGTTGGCGAGGTTGGCGGCGCCGGCGATGGCGGCGCCGTTGACCAGGGTGTCGACCGGTCCCTGCGAGACAAGGGCGGCGGCGCCGAGCCCGGTGGCGCCGATGCCGAGGATCTTGACGGCACCGCTGGTGACCTCGCCCCGGGCGAGCGCGGTCAGATGGCCCTTGAAGCCCTTGGACGACGTGGTGCCGTACAGGTCGTCGTAGGCGCCGAGCGCGCCGCTGCCCGCGCCCGCGACGAGCGCGGCCAGGCGCAACCGCCCCGGCAGGCCGGGCGTGAGCGCGGCGGCCGTGCTCGCCCCCGCCACGAACGCGGGGCCTTCGAGCAGCGTGATGGGCTCGCCGCGGTGGTTCTTGCGCGTCCAGCGCCCGCTCAGGTCGGCCGGCTTGTTGCGGGTGAACGCGGCGTACGCGAGGCGGGCGGCCGCGGCGCCGATCGCGGCACCGGCGAGCGCGTAGAGGAGACCACGGGCCTGGGTGGCAGGCATGTCAGCTCCCTGACTGGGTGGTGGGGGACGGAGTGGCGGTCGTCACCGTGGGCAGCATCGCCGAGGCGCCCTTGCCGATGCCGTACTGGCCGGCGCGCCCGTTCAGCTGCTCCCGGAGAGAGTAGACGATCGCGACCCGGCCCGCGGGCATGTCGGCGGTATCGACCGAGCTGACCCGCTTGGAGACCTCGCCGTCGTCACGCAGGGCGGCGATCGGGTCGCCGGGTGCGGCGGGGGTGGCGACGGTCCCGGCCAGCACCGTGCCCTTGCCCGCCAGGTCGAGCCCCCCGGCCACGGAGACGAGCGCGCCCGCCTGGACCTCGGCGCTCTCGCCTTCGTACGGCTTCTCCGGCGCGAGCATGACGACGAGCGTGGCCCGCTTGATCGGGTCACCGTCGGTGGTGAGCAGCCCGCCCGTCTCGAATGAGCCGACGACGTCGGTGGTGGCCGGGTTGGGCGTGTTCGCCTGCGCCTGGTCGGGCGTGACGAAGGCGGCCGACAGCAGCATGGCGGCCCGGTCCCAGGAGGTGGCCGTGGCCGGGAAGATCATGTTGGCCGGCTTGAGCTGGTTGACCAGGCCGTCCAGCACGCCGACACCCTTGGGGTCGAAGAACTTCTCCGTCAGCGAGGCCCGTCCGGAGATGTCCGCGCCCGCCTGCGTGAGCGCCTGCTGAGCGGCCTCGCGAACGGTGGTGCTGGAGCCGGGCGTCTCGACGAGGAGCACCCGCTGGCCCGTCAGGTCACCCGCCACCAGGTCCGGCGTCAGAGCGGTGATGAGCGCGTCATTGCCGGACTCGCGGCCCTGGAGCGCGTCGAGCTGCGTCCGCAGCTCCTCCTTCGACTTGGTGAGCTGGGCGGCCACCTCCTGCGCCGACTTGACCGCGGGCTCCTGCAGCAGCGTGGTGCCCAGCACGATCCCCACTGCGAGCGCCAGGAAGATCGCGACGATGGAGACGAGGTGATAGCGAAAATCGATCACGAGAAGAGTCCGACCAGCCAGAAGATGAAGGCGTTCCAGGCATCTTGCAGACCGTTCAGCCAGGTCTGGCCGATCGGTGAGAGGAAGAGGGCGACGCTCATCGTTATCAGCGCCGTGATCACGAGCAGCAACAACTGCGGGGTGGAGATGCGGCTGCGGTAGAGCCTGCTCACGCCCTTGGCGTCGATGAGCTTGCTGCCGATGATGAGCCGGGTGAGGAAGGTGCTGGCCATGCCCGGGCGGCCCTTGTCGAGGAACTCCTCCAGCGTGCCGTGGGTGCCCACGGCCACGATCAGCTCGGCGCCCTTGTCGTCGGCCAGGAGCATCGCGATGTCCTCGCTGGTGCCGGTGGCGGGGAAGATCACCGCCTCGCGGCCGAGCTGGTGGACACGCTCCAGGCCCGGCGCCCTGCCGTCGCGGTAGGCGTGTACGACGAGCTCGGCGCCGCAGGTCAGGGCCTTGGTGGAGACGGAGTCGAAGTCGCCCACGATCACGTCGGGCAGGTAGCCGGCCTCCAGGAGCGCGTCAGCCCCGCCGTCGACGCCGACGAGGACCGGACGGTATTCGCGGATGTAAGGGCGGAGGGTGGCGATGTCTTCCTTGTAGTGATATCCGCGCACCACGATGAGGACATGTCTGCCCTCCATGGGAGTGCGGATCTCAGGCACGCCGACTCCGTCGATGAGAAGCTTGCCCTCACCGCGAACATACTCCATGGTGTTGACGGCGAAAGCCTCGATCTGCACGGCGAGCCCGGCGCGGGCCTCGGCCATGGCCGACTCGACGGCCTCCACGGTCTGCTCACTGCCCTTGCCGACGACGTCGTCGTCGAGGTAGACCACGCCGTCGCTGACGCGTACGACGTCGCCGTCCTTGATGCGCTCGAACAGCTCCTGATTGGCGTTGTCCACGAACGGCACGCCCGCCTCGAGCAAAATCTGGGGCCCCAGGTTGGGGTAGCGGCCACTGATGCCGCAGGCGACGTTCACCACCGCCGCGGCACCGCATGCGACGAGCGCCTCCGCGCTGACCCGGTCAACGTCAACGTGGTCGATAATCGCAATTTCCCCGGGCTGGAGGCGCTTTGTCAGCCTCTTGGTCCGCCGGTCGATTCTCGCCACTGCCGTTACACCGGGAAGGTCTCCAACCTTCCGGCCGCGGAGGCCCGGCATCTTGCTTCCCGGAACCTTCATCAAGACCATCCTGCCAGAGCGAAACAGCGCAGAGGCCACGCATTACGCGGCGTGTCCGCTATGTCACCCAGGATCACCTGTCTGCCGCGGCAAGTTCCAGGAGTTCTTCCGCGTGGGCCCTGCCCAATTCGGAGTCCTCCAAGCCCGCCAGCATGCGGGAAAGCTCGCGTACCCTGCCCTCGTGGTCGAGCGTGACCACGCCGCTGCGCACGACGCTGCCGTCGCTCGCCTTCTCGACCACCAGATGCTGGTCGGCGAACGCGGCGACCTGCGGCAGGTGGGTCACCACGATCACCTGCGCGGTGCGCGCCAGCCTGGCCAGCCGGCGCCCGATCTCGACCGCGGCCTTGCCGCCGACGCCCGCGTCCACCTCGTCGAACACGAACGTCGGCACCGGGTCCGCCCCCGCGAACACCACTTCGATCGCGAGCATGACCCGGCTCAGCTCGCCGCCGGAGGCGCCCTTGTTGAGCGGCAGGGGCGGCGCGGCGGGGTGGGCGGCCATCCGGAGCTCCACCTCGTCGCGGCCCTCGGGACCGAACTCCTCGCTCTGGGTGAGGTGCACCACGACCCTGGCGTGGGGCATGGCCAGCGCCGTCAGTTCCTCGGTCACGGCCTGGCCGAAGCGCTCGGCGGCGGCCTGGCGCACCCTGGTGAGCTCGGCGGCCAGGTCGGTGAGCCGCTCGGTCAGGTCCTCGTGCTCGCGGGCCAGCTCCTCGATGCGCTCGTCGTCGCCCTCCAGCTCGGCCAGCCGGGTGGCGGCCTGCTGCGCCCAGGACAGGACACCCGCGCTGTCCTCCGCGTATTTCCGGATCAGCCCGGACAGCACGGAGCGGCGCTCCTGCACCGCCGCCAGCCGCGCCGGGTCGGCCTCGATCGACTCCGCGTAGGCCGCGAGGTCGGTGGCCACGTCGGAGATCAGGTAGCCGGCCTCGGCCAGCCGGTCGGCCACGGAGGCGAGCTGGGGGTCGAAGTCGCGTACGGCCTCCACGGCCGTCCGCGCCTCGCCGAGCAGCGAGATCACGTCGTGGGGGCCTCCCGCCGCCTCCATCGGGTCGCCGAGCAGCGCGGTGTGCGCGGTGGTGGCGGCGCTGCGCAGCGCGTCGGCGTGCGAGAGCCGCTCCTCCTCGCCGCGAAGCTCGGTGTCCTCGCCCGGCTTGGGGTCGACCTTCTCGATCTCCTCCAGGCCGAACCGCAGCCGGTCGGCCTCCTGCGCCCGCTCCCTGGCCCTGGTGGTCAGCTCCTCGAGCAGCGCGCCGACCTGTTTGTGCCGTTTGTACGCCTGCGAGTATGCCCGCAGCGGCTTGACCAGCTTGTTGCCGGCGTAGCGGTCGAGCGCCGCGCGCTGCCTGGCCGGCTGGAGCAGCCGCTGCTGGTCCATCTGCCCGTGCACGGCCACCAGGTCGTCGGCGAGATAGGTCAGCGTGCCGACGGGCACCGTGCGCCCGCCGAGCCAGGCCCTGGACCTGCCCTCGGCCGAGACGGTGCGCGAGATGATCAGCTCGCCGTCCTCGACCTCGCCGCCGATGTCCTCGACCTGCTGGGAGACGCGCCCGTCCGGCTGGATGACCAACGTGCCCTCGACGCTCGCCCGATCGGCCCCCGGCCGGATGCGCGAGGGGTCGGCCCGGCCGCCGAACAGCAGCCCGAGCCCGGTCACGACCATCGTCTTGCCCGCGCCGGTCTCGCCGGTGACCACGTTGAAGCCCGGCGAAAGCTCGAGAACGGCCTCATCGATGACGCCGAGCCCCTGGATGCGGACCTCCTCGACCCTTGGTCGCACTGCCCACTCCCGTTCACTGCCGTGTCTGATGGTCACCCGCGTCGTCTCCGAACACGTGTGCCAACGTGTGCCCAGGCGATCCTACGCGGTCCCGCCTCCATTGACTCAGGGTCGCACCCTTCCGCGCCAGCCCTGAACAGGAAGCTCGAACTTGGCGACCAATCTGTCCGTGAACGGCGCGCCGCTGCTCTCCACGCCGTGCAGCCGCGCCAGGCGTACGGGCTCGGCGCCTCTGCGCACCTCGACCCGCGAGCCCGACGGCAACTCGAAGCGACGCCGCCCGTCGCACCACAGGACGCCGCCCGGTGTCTCGGGGAGAATCTCGACGGCCAGCGTGGAGCGCGGCGAGACCACCAACGGCCTGGCGAACAGCGCGTGCGCGCTGATGGGCACCATGAGCAGCGCCTCCACCTCCGGCCATACGACGGGTCCGCCCGCTGAGAAAGCATAGGCCGTCGAGCCCGTCGGGGTGGCGCAGATCACGCCGTCGCACCCCCATCGCGACAGGGGGCGGCCGTCGATCTCGGCGACCACCTCGAGCATGCGCTCCTGCTTCTCCACGGTGACCTCGTTGAGCGCCCACGTGTCGGCGATCACCCGGCCGTTCTGCCTGGCGAGAACGTCGATCGTCATGCGCTCCTCGACGTCGTAGCGGCCCGCCACGACGCTGTCGACCGCCTCGGCCAGGTCGGCGACCTCCGCCTCGGCCAGGAACCCGACATGCCCGAGGTTGACCCCCAGCAGCGGCGTGCCCGCCGGCTTGGTCAGCTCGGCCGCGCGCAGCAGCGTGCCGTCACCACCGAGCACGATCATGACCTCGGCGTCCTTGACCGCGCCCGGGTCTCCGGGCACCGACTCCACGCCGCCGCAGCCGACCTCGGTGTACTCGGACTCGAGCACCCTGACGTTGATACCGGCGTCCACCAGCCGGTTGATGACCAGGCGAGCGCTCTCGACTGCGGCTTCACGCCCGGTGTGTACGGCGACCAGCACGGTCCGTTTCATTGCGGCCCTTCCGCGACGGCACGTTGGATCTCGGCTTGGAGGTCGGCGACAGCGGGCTCGCCCTCCCCTTTGCCCAGCCAGAGCAGATATTCGACATTTCCCGATGGTCCCGGCAGCGGGCTGGCGGTCACGCCGCGCACGGCCAGCCCCAGCTCCCGGGCCTTGGCGGCGGCATCACTCACCGAACGCCTGCGCAACTCGGGATCGCGCACGACGCCTCCCGCCCCGACGAGGTCCTTGCCCACCTCGAACTGTGGTTTGACCAGCATCACGAAATCGGCCCGCGGCGCGGCGACCGAGGCCAGCGCGGGCAGCACCAGCCGCAGCGAGATGAACGACAGATCGCCCACGACCAGCGTGGGCGGCTCGCCGACCATCTCGGGGGTCAGGTCGCGTACGTTGACGCGCTCCATCACCGTCACCCGCTCGTCGGTGCGCAGCGACCAGGCCAGCTGGCCGTAGCCCACGTCCACGGCGAGCACGTGGGCGGCGCCGCGGCGCAGCAGCACGTCCGTGAACCCGCCGGTGGAGGCGCCCGCGTCGAGGCAGCGCCGCCCCTCCACCCCCAGGTTCTCGAACGCCTCGAGCGCGCCGAGCAGTTTGTGCGCTCCTCGCGAAACGTAGTCGGGCCCGTCCTCCGACTCGGCGACCACGATGGCGGAGGCGGTCTCGACCTGGGTGGCGGGCTTGCGCGCCGGCTGGCCCCCGACGCTCACCCGGCCGGCCTCGATGAGCTGGGCGGCCTGCTCGCGCGACCTGGCCAGGCCCCGGCGTACCAGCTCGCTGTCGAGGCGGATCCGCCGGCTCACTGCTCTTCCACGGCGGTGGCCAGCGTGGACTCGAGCCCGGAGAACGCCTCGTCGAAGACCTGCACGTGCTCACTCACCGGCAGCTCGCCAAGCCGGCCCAGACCGGCCACGATGGCATCGACCCGCTCGTCGCCGGTCTCCTCCGACAGCTCACTCATGACTCGACCGTAACGCCTCCCGCGAGCGCCCGGGACCTTGGCAGGCGTGTCACGCGTTGAAGCTCATACGGGGGTGCTACTGATGTGGAACGCTACCGTCCGCAAAGGGAAATGAAAGGATACGCACCATGGCAAGCGTCGAGGAGTGCCGGGCGGCACTGGTGAAGCTCGTCGCCCAGTTCGACGAGATCGACGAGCAGGATCGTGCCAAACACGTGGTCGAGCGGACGGTCAGCTGCCGGGTTCCCGACCTCGACGTGATCTTCTACGGCCGGCTGCACCACGGAGGGCTCGACCCGTTCACCGAACATCCACCATCAGACGGCAAGCCGGCGGACGTGAAGCTGACGATCGCGAGCGACGACCTGATCGCCCTGGTGGACGGGGAACTGGACCTCGCTCGCGCGCTGCTCGGAGGACGCGTGAAGATCGACGCCAGCTTCGGCGACCTCCTACGCCTCCGCAGACTCCTCTGACAACTCCACCCCATCCAACAACCCACCACCCCACCCCTCAGACCCCCGCAGGACCCCCATCCCTCCACCAGCCGCCCCCCCGGGGCGGCTCACCACCCTCACCCGCGCGCCCAGCCGCCCTCCCTCCGAGAACCAAGCAGACCGAGTGGCGGCCACCCATCGCGACCGGCACAAGCACCACGACGGGGACGCCCTCCCCATTGCCGGCCCCATCCCTGACACCAACCTCACACCAAACTCACCGCGCTCACCCATCCCCGGTGACACCATCCAGCTGAGGCAACCGAGCGCCATCGCCTGTCCAGAGGCAGCAGCTGACACCGCCAACCGGCCCTGCACCAAGCCCGTCGCCCACCCCAACCCGGCGACCCCCGTAGCCAAGGCACCCTAGCTTGATCTTTAACCTTGGTGGCTGGTGAGACCGCGCCAGATTTCTCAGCAAGACAGCCCTTGGGTGATCATTCTTCTTGTCGAGGGAAGAAGATCCATAACCAAGGGCTGTCGTGATGA